>NZ_JBIDAJ010000023.1:0-129301 GCF_043202395.1 Streptomyces sp. NPDC048197 | reverse complement strand
AGCGCGAGACGGTCGTCACCGAGGGCAGCGGCGGCATGCTGTCGGTGGCCGGCGGCAAGTGGACGACCTTCCGGCACATCGGCCGCACGGTGATGCGGCGAGTGGCAAAGCTTCACCCCTCGTTTGCCGGCGATATGAGGCCGGCCTCCCACCTGTCACGACGGGTGCCGCTGCCCGGCGTCGCTGATCCCCATACGGTCGCGGACCGGCTGCTGACCCACCCGCGGGCGGGAGCGCTGATGGACCCGCAGACCGTGCGCCATCTCTCCACCCACTACGGTTCGCTGTCCTTCGACATCGCGCACCTGATCACCGACGACCCAGCCCTGGGCAAGCGGATCCACCCCGACGGCCCCGAGATCTGGGCACAGGTCGTCTACGCCCGCGACCACGAGTGGGCCCAGACCGTCGACGACGTGCTACGCCGCCGTACGACGCTGACGATCCGCGGCCTGGACACGGACGAGGTCCGCGCCCGCGTCCAGGACCTGCTTGCCCAGAAGGACTGATGCCATGAGGGACTGGACAGAAACCGACACTCCAGGTAGCGGGAATCCCCCTTCCACCACACCCTCACACGGCGCCGTTCCCCAAGAGTCACCGTTCCGCGGCGAAGCGGGCCGGCAGCATCGGGCGGGGCCGCCGGAAGGCAAGACCCTGCGCCCGGGGAGAGTTCGCACGACCTGGCGCACCGTCGACGACGGCTCGTTCTTCTGCCCCTCCTGCGGCGGCGACCGCAACTACCTGAGCCGCATCGGCCGCCGCCGGCTCGCTGTCCTCAGCATCCCCCTGGTCCCCCACGGCACAGCAGCATTCGTGGTCGAGTGCACCGCCTGCCGGACCCGATTCGACACCGACGTCCTCGACCAGCCCACCAGCACCGTCCTCTCGTCGATGCTCCGCGACGCCGTACACACCGTCTCCCTCGCTGTCCTCGACGCCGGGGGTTTCGAGGACAGCGCGGCTCGTGAGGCTGCGGTGGGCGCAGTGCGTGACGCCGGCTTCGACGACTGCACCGAGGAGCAGTTGGCCGTCCTCCGCGAGGAGCGGGTCGTCGGCACGTGGCGGCTGCCCTGCGGGTACCAGGACGCCATCGACGGCGGGAGCACCACGCTCACCGCCGCACTCCGCCAGACCCTCGGCGCGCTCACCTTGCACCTGGAACTCGCCGGGAGGGAGGGTCTCCTCCTACGGGCCGCCCGCATCGCCCTGGCCGACGGGCCCTATACCCACCACGAGCACCAGACCCTGACCGCGATCGGCCGCGCCTTGCTCCTCGGCCGCGAAGAAACCGAACGGCTGCTGGCCGCTGCGGCCCGTAGGGCGCCGTGAGACAACGCTGCCGCCGACAGGAGAAGGCCCCATCCATACCACGTCGCTGCCAGGCCCCCAACGACCGTTCCGGCCGGGCTCCAAGGAGGCATCCCCGCCGAAGCATCGGCGCCGACCCCGCTGCTGCTTCCCGGCCCGGTGCGCCGGCACGCCGTGATCGCTTTGCCTGCCAAGGAGCGCCACGTACGCACCGCACGCCGCTTCATCCTGACCCAGCTGACCCGCTGGGGCGTGACCGAGGAAGACCGGTGCCGCATCGAGCTCATCGTCGGGGAACTGGCCGGCAACTCGGCCCACCACGGACGGGCCGAGATGACCGTGCACCTCACCCTGACCGGCCAGGACCTGCGCATCGACGTCCTCGACACCGGCCAGCCGCCGCCCTCACGCCCCCAGCCCAGACCCCGGGACGAATGCGGCCGCGGCCTGGGCATCGTCAGCCACCTGGCCGACTGGACCGACACACGGCACCTCCGGCATGGCCGTCACGCCCGCGCCGGTCTCCGCGTCGCGCTGGCTGTCGGCGCTGCGGCCTGACGCGTGGCGGTGACGTCAGCCGCCCACGCATGCTCTGCCGCATCAATGGATGACATTTGTGGGTGCCTGACAACGACCGCACGCCCGATGCTCACCTGCCTGTGGATTGCCGTGGCGCGGGGAGGCCTCAGGTCACAGCGACTGCCAACAAGGGTGCTTGCAAGGAATCGATGAGAACGGGTGGAAGGAAGCCTCGCCGATATCCGATTACCAACGCGGCCGAAGTGCCACAGCAGGTTGTGCTCCGCCGGCCGAAGCCGCCAATCTCGTACAGCTGCTGCGCCCGGTCTTCATCGAGGCCACCCGCCCGACCGTCGACGCTGCTCTTCCTGCCGCTGGCGCATGTCCTGGACCGGGCGATCCAGCATCCTCATCACCAACGGCGGCAAGAATTCCTCAAAAGGATTCCCCCTGGGGAATTCTGATTGCTGTAGTCGCCCTACTCTTGATCCTCTCTTGGGCGGGTACTCGCGACATACTTGAAACACTCCAAGATCACGGCAACCTCGGACCCTCCGATGCGCCGATCGTCGTCACCACAATCGTCTCTCTGGCCACAGCTACCGGCGCATTGATCGGGGGAACGCTTACAGGAATCTCGAAATACGTGCAGGCTCGAGGTCAGACTGACGCAGAGCGGACCCGGGCGGATGCGGACATGCTCCGCGCACAAGCCGATATCATTCGAGCCAGGGCGGGCTTGCCTCCGCTGGAAACCCCGCCGGACGGAGAAACTCCGCCACGCCAGCCCGAGCCCTCAGAGTGATCCATGCGGCGGGACAGCCTCCAGAAGACCGCAAGTTGGGTACGAATCACCTTACTTACCGGCTGACGGCGGAAGGTGTGAGGTCGCTTCCGGCTGCCGCGCGTCGAGTAGCTGGGGCAGTCGGCGTGCCACGGCGACGATGACGGATCAGCACCCCGACTGCCGCACCAACGGGACCGCGCCACCATGAAGTAGCTGGTCAGCCTGGTGGCGTGGCAGGGTTCATGGGTGCTCGTGCTGGTCGGGTGCGTCGGTTGTCTGCGTTCGTGATCCCAGCCGGCCCGCACCTCGTCTCGTGAGTCGTCGCTCAGCACCGTGTGCGTATCAGGTGACGGATGCGCGGCGATGGCTGGGCCCGTCGGTCAGTCGATGCCTTCGACGATGCGGAAGTCGCGCTCGAAGCCGTCGGGGAGGGCCACCAGAGCCTTCTGGTATGCCTCGCTCTCGTATGCCGCGGCGGCCTGTTCAAAGCTGTCGAACTCGATCAGAACGACGCGTTGGGTGATTCCGGCCTCGTGGGCGACGACTCGACCGAAATTGGACAGGACGCGCCCGCCCGCAGCCCGGACGGCCGGACCCGCCAGCTTGTTGTAGTCAGTCAGCATCTCAGGGTCGGAAATGGCGGGGTAGACACTGACCCAGTAGCCCTTGGCCATGGAAACCTCCTGTGTTCGGCCGGACAGGTCCGACTTCGAATTGACGTTCAGATTGCTCGATCCCGGCGATGGAGCACCGGGCAGTTGTGAGGACGTGCTGATCCGGCCTGGCCCGGCTCTGCCACCTCGGCTGCCGGTTCGCGTCCCGGCGAAGTCTTCCTCAGCGCCCCGGGCGCCTTCGGCGAGGGGGGAACGTGCCGGAGACGGAAACAAAGGCCTCCCGGTCGACGGGGTCGGCCATGGCGGGCATTCCAGCCCGTCCACGCAGGAGGAGACACGGCCTCATCCGAACCTCGCCGGGTGTTCGCCACCCGCTGGTGCCGTCGGCGTCAGCAGCAGACTGAGGTCGAACGCCGGCGCGCTGTGGGTGATGGCACCGACGGATATCGCGTCGACTCCGGTCTCCGCGACGGCCCTGACCGTGTCCAGCGTGATGGATCCAGACGCCTCGAGTCGGGGCCCTTCCGACCCTCGCAGTGTCACGATGTGCCGGATGTCTTCGATGGGCATGTTGTCCAGCATGATCCACTCGACTCCCGCGCGCAGCGCCTCGATGGCCTGGGCCGTCGACTCGACCTCCACCTCGACGGCGACGCCCCGCGTGTTACACGCGTGCACTGCCGCGATCGCGGCGCTCACGCCGCCCGCCGCGGCGATGTGGTTCTCCTTGAGCAGGACCATCGCCGCGAGGTCGAGCCGGTGGTTGCCCACTCCGCCGGCGGCGACCGCAGCCTTGTCGAGCGCTCGAAGCCCAGGCGCTGTTTTGCGGGTGTCCAGGATCCGTGCCGGAAGCCCGGTCACCGCCTCCGCGAAGGCCGCGGCGGCGGTGGCGATGCCGGCCATGCGTTGCAGGAAGTTCAAAGCTGTCCGCTCGCCGGTGATGATCTCTCGTGCGGGTCCTGCCAGCGTGAGCAGGTCCTGCCCGGTGCGGACGCGGTCGCCGTCTTGAACGTGCTCGGTGACGACGACGTCGCTGCCGAGCTGCCGGTATACCTCGGCTGGGATCGCCGTGCCGGCGATCACGCCGTCTTGGCGGGCGACGACGCGCGCATGGGCGCGGGTGCCGTCCGGCACCGCCCAGCGGGTGGTGATGTCGTCCTCGGCGCGGTCTTCGGCCAGGGCGCGGCGGACGGCGTCCGCCATGGCGCCGACGGCGACTGCCGTCCGGTGCGCCGCGTGCGGGGCTGGGGCACGGAGTTCGGGACGAGAGATCTCTAGAGCATTCATATAAATCGTGATCACCTTCAGAGGGCTCGCAGAACCCTCACATCTGGACATTTGTGAGAACCGCGGAGCGTGGAGCGCAGCTCCCTACCCGGGCATCGGCAGACAGGCGACTCGCGCGATTCTCGCGGTACTGGTGACGTCGACCAGCGGACTCTGCGGGTTGTGGCGTGCGGCAGTGCTGACAGAGGAGGGGCTTCCCAGGGCGTCGCCCATGTCGACGGCAATCCGGGTGGTGCCGTGACGGGCGAGCAGGTGGGCTGCCAGGCAAGCGCAGCTGTTGGTGTTGGCGATGTCCTCGGGGACGCCGATCGACGGTGCGAACATGCGGGCAGTAGTCCGGACCGAGGCTGATACCGGGGAGTGGACGAAGCAGCCCAGCAGCCCTAGCCGGTCGCAGGCGGCGGCGAGCTGGTCGGGAGCCGGAGCCAGGGCGGCGAGCGCGCGCTCGGTGGGGGCGGGGACAACTAGCCGTGGGCGTCCCAGTGTCGCAATGCAAGCTCCGGCGGTGGCCGTCGCGGTGAGACCCAAAGCGGAGAGTAGTAGCGAGAGTTCCTCTCCCGTTGGCTGACGCAGATGCACCGGCCCCGCCCTGAAGGTGACGTCGATGGATGACGAAACCCGGTGGACGGCACGGCCCTTGATGGCCCGTCCGGAGGCCCACAGCTCGGCGCGATACTCCCTGTCGCCGGTACGCGCCGAGAGGAAGGCCAACGCCGCCACGGTGCCGTGACCGCACGCGGGCAGTTCCGTCTCGGGAGTGAAGAAGCGCACCTGGAGCACGGGCTGTCTCGTCCCCCTCCTGTCTGCCGGATCGCGGTCATCCGAGAGGAACACGGCGTGCGAGGCGCCAACCAGGGTAGGCACGAGGCGGCGCTCGCCATCGGTTAACAGCCTGCCGGCCCGCCTCCAGGGCGTCTCGTCCACGACTGCCGTCGGACTGCCTCCACGCCCCTCACGCAGGCATGCGTGGACGATCGTGACGGGCAGGTCGTCGTGGCCGGCAAGCGGCCGGGTAGGGCGCGTCATCGAGTGCGGGGCGGGAAGTCGGCGAAGCGTGGTGCGCCGGGCTCGTGCGGTATGCGAGCAGTGCGGGCGGCGAAGCTGACGGCGTGATACCACCCACACAGCAGGAGCAGGTCGAGCAGTTGGGGCTCGTCGAAGACCGAGGCAAGCCGTGCCCACAACGCGTCGTCGACGTCGGAAACGCTCATGCAGCATGTCGACAGCGAGAATGAGCAGCCGTTCCGGCTCGGATGTCCAGCATTCGTCGGCGGGACCACCGTGCACCAGCGAAGTCGCCTGCTCGTGAGTGAGGCCGACTCGCTCGGCGAACGTCAACATGTGCACGCCCCACTCGTACTCGCAGCCGCACAGCGCGCACGTCCGGTCGATGACGATCTCGCGTTCCCGCATGGTCAGCGTCAGCTGCCGACTCAACTCGTAGCGACCCCACCCGTGCATGGCACCGGCCATCGGGAGGTTTCTGGCGAACATCCGGAACAGCCCGATCGGTGGGGCCTCTCCGGGCATCATGCGCGCGAGCAGTGCGCCCACCTGGTCGGTATACGGCGGTTCCAGCAAGGCTATCCGCGGCATCGGCTCTCCCGTCGAGCTCGTTTCGAAATTAGAAACGCCGGATGGATGCTAGCGTTTCGAATAGCGAAACACAAGGAGACGTATGCCAACGCCGCGCCCAGGAACACCGGTTCGTGGATCGACGACCGGCCGGCCGATCATGGCCGCGATGGACCTGTTCGGCCGCCGGTGGGCGCTGCGAATTCTCTGGGAGCTCCGCTCGGGCCCGCTCGGCGCCCGCGCGCTGTTGGCGCGGTGCGAAGGCCTGTCATCCAGCGTCCTCTACCAGCGGCTCCGCGAACTCGCATCGAGCGGGATCATCGCCCCTTCGGCCGATGGCTACGAGCTCACCCGACTGGGGACAGCACTCGGTCACGCCCTCCGTCCGCTCGACGAATGGGCGGCAATCTGGGCGCAGGAGCAAGAACACCACGATCAGGAGCCCACGGAGACCTGAAGATGACGCCCAACCAGGTTGGCGGTGATGTGACAGCCCCCGACTCGTGGACACATGGGCTCACGCGATGGGCTCACGCGGCCTGCCAAAAACCTTCTGTCGTTGGCTCGTCGCCGCGTAGTGGGGTGAAGTCGAGGTCCTGGCGGGGGTCGTAGGCGGCTGGTTCGTCGCCGAGTTCGTGGGTGGAGCATTCGCCGAAGCGGCGAATGTGCTCGGTCGGATACGGCGAGACCTGCGCCAGGTCCTCCGGGTCGATTTCCAACCCTTCGGCCTGCAGCTGGCGCACGATCGCGGCGATGTCGAGCGCGTTATGGAAGATCACCGCGTTGGACAGCAGCGCGTTGAATTTCGCGGTCTTCTCCTGCTCGACGGGGTCGTTGTCGGCGATCACGCCGCCGTTGCCGAAGCCGACCCACTGGGAGAACCGGTTGAACGACTCGACCTTTTCGTCGCCGCGGTCACCCGCCGGCGCAGCGGCGCGTCCGAGAGGTGCGCAGCAGCGCGATGGTGCGGATGACGCGTCCGACCTCGCGGAAGGCGAAGTAGGTGGCGTTCTTGTCGGAGCCCGCGCGCAGCCGGCGCAGCAGCAGCGTGGAGGAGATCGCGCCCTCCCGTACGGACACGGCCACCTTCATCAGGTGCTGAAACCGCGACTCGATCAGCTCCCAGTCGATGACGTGCTTGTCCGGCTCGCCGAACAGGGCATCGATGTGCACGTACTCGACGGACCGGGTGGGCCGGTAGAGGGTGAGGTGCTTCCAGTTGCGGATCCGGGGGGCCAGGCCGAAGCCGGGAAGATGGGCAAAGGCGTGCCGTCCGCGGCCACGGTTGAGCCGTCGCCCCACGCCTGGGAGATGTCGAGCTCGGCGTGCGCGCTGACGACGTCGGCGATCGCCTCGTTCAAAAGGGCGATGGAGAAGTACCGGTTCGTGGCCAAGGACAGTTCGTGCCCGCTGACGCCGGGGATGTGCTGTCTGGAGTCGACAGCGGCACAACGCGTCTGCCACTGGCTCAGAAAACGGCAGACCAGCACCCCTACTGCAGCGCACTCAAGCCGCCGCTCGACGCCCACGCCGAGCAACTGGCCAAGGCGGTCGATCACAACTATTCGCTTCGAAGGCGGTGACCAGGGCGAGGGTAGTGCGTCATTGGCATGTGCCTGGGGCGCTCAGACCGCACGGAACCGGCCATACCGGATAATGCATCGCAGACCAGATTGAAGTGTTCATGCCCGACCCATAGCGTGTGCGAGGCATGCGCGGCCGGGTTGATGACCCCGCCCCACAGTGCACGGCCGCGGCGCCTACTCGCCTGCCCTTTGGACAGGCGGGCCACCAACGGGAGGACCATCATGGGCCTGCGCACCACCCTCGCCACCCGCATTGCGAGACCGGCGGCAGTCGCCTGCGCCACTGCCGCGCTGCTGCTGACCGGGACCACGGCCGCACACGCCGTCACACCCAGGCCCAAGGGCCCGGCCATCGCCGACGGCCAGATCTACTACTACGCCCTCAAGAACCAGAGCACCGGCCGCTGCGTGGACGACTCATGGGGAGCCGGCCTGCGCGCCTTCACCTGTAACGGGCTCAATTACCAGAACTTCAATTGGTATCCGCAGTCCGACGGCACCTGGGTCATCCAGAACCAGAACACCGGCCGCTGCATCGACGACAGCGCCGACTACGGACTGCGCGCCTTCGGCTGCAACTACTCGGCGTACCAGCGGTGGTCGATCATCTACCAGTCCGACGGCACGAAGACGCTCAAAAACCAGAACACCGGCCGCGTGATGGACGACAGCCTGGACTTCGGCCTGCGCGCCTTTGGGTACAACGGGCTGTTCTACCAGCGGTTCACCTTCGTCGGCTAACACATCAGCCGGTCACGGCCGTGCTCGTGGTTGTTGGCGCGCACGGCCGTGTCGCATCGATGCATCGATGAAGGGGGCGTGTCGTGTCGACGAACAACTCGTCGGGACGATGTAGGTGTGGAGATCGAGCAGAGCGAGCGAAGCTGAAACGGTGCGCACGGTGCGGTCATGGCCTCGGTCCACTGAGAAGCCTGGCCTGAGCGGGTGTGCCGCACCGTGCCTCATTGCCAAGCCTTGGACTTGGCAGCCCATGGCCGGACAGCGGCAAGGCATCACCGGGCTGTTTCATGCCGGGGGGGGAACGTCGATTTCGTGGATGCCTCCTCCGGGTCCGGTGGGCAAGGCACTCCAGGAGCAAGGTGAGGACGTTTGCAGCCAGTTCAGTGCGTGATCGTCGCTGACTCGCGCTCGTCGGCGAGACACTCATGGACATCACGCCAGGGCTTCCCGCGACGGACAACTTCCAGCACTGGACCGCCGTGGCGGCCGCTCGTAGTCGAGACCGCCCGACGCCTCCTCGACTACACCGGCGGCACCCGGGTGATGCCCATGGCCGTCCTGGTCGAGCGGTATTGACGCGAGGTCAGCACGGGCCTAGTGCTGTGACCGGAAACGTTCACCGGCCCGGGGCCCGGGGCATCCACCGGACTGTGTGACACGGAGGGTTTGCTCGTTCCGTTAGGGTGCGCCGAATGGACGACAGCACTTCATGGCAGCACTCAACGGCGACTCAGACCCTGTACTTCCATCCTGACTATCTCGATGCAGTACGCGCCGAACAGAAGACGACCACGGTACGTTTCCGTGACCCGGTGGAGCCGGGCCCGGTGAGCCTGGTGTTCGAGTTGGACGACGAGGTGGCACTACCGGGTGTCGTCACGCAGGTCACTGCCAAGACGATTGCCCAGCTGAGCGAGTCGGACGCCCGAGCGGACGGTTTCCGTGATCTCGCCGAGCTCCACGACAGACTGCGGTTTCACTACCCCCACATCGAGCCGACCGACACCATCGCCATCGTGCACTTCCGGTTGGCGAAATGA
This sequence comes from Streptomyces sp. NPDC048197, assembly GCF_043202395.1. NCBI lineage: Bacteria > Bacillati > Actinomycetota > Actinomycetes > Kitasatosporales > Streptomycetaceae > Streptomyces > Streptomyces sp. NPDC048197. The sequence goes on along the minus strand of NZ_JBIDAJ010000023.1, from coordinate 119,841 downwards.
GTGAGTGACCTCGGGCATCGACTGGAGCGCCTCCCCGCATGAACACGCCGCTTTGGGACGTGGGCGCCCCAGCGCTGCTGACATTCACTGAGGATGCGGGCGCGTTCGCGTCGTTGGGCGGCCCAGGTGTGGTCGATGCCCTTGCGGCGCCGGCTGTTGACATCGAATGCCGGGTCCGGGGATTCCTTCCAGGTCTTCGTCCGCTGGAAGGTGATCCCCCGGCGGGCCAGTAAGCACCGCAGGGCCTCCCGGCCGATCCGAACGGGCCGAGCCATGTTCCTGCGCAGATGATCGGCCAGTTTGCGGACTGACCAGCGGGTGAAGGGCTTGCCCAGCATGATGGGCTGGGTGGTGGCCGTCCGGATGACGAAATCCTCGTCGTCACTGCTCAGCAGGCGGGGACGGCCTCCCGCCCGCTGAGGGTTCAGGCATGCGTGCCCGATCTCGTTGAAGCGATGGATCACGTCCCGGACGGTGTCCTCGCTGGCTGGACCAACCCGTGCGATCACCGGGACCGTGCTGCCGCCGGCCGAGGCCAGCAGCATCACCGCCTGCCGAAACCGCACCGAGCTCGTGCTGCCCCGCCGAACGATGTGCTGAATCTTCTGCCCCTCCTGCTCGGTCAGGCCGCGGACCCTGACCGGTAACGCCATCCCGCCTCCCCGTGCCAGTTGAAGTCGTCACATCCGAACGGCACAACGGGCAACCCGGCAAACTTTCCCGGTCACAGCACTTGGGCGTGTCCGTTAGGACGCCGTTTCAAATGGTGTTGAGGTTGAGACGGGGCCGGACCAAGGGCCCCGTTGCGAGCACGAGCAGCGTGAAGGCAGTGAGCCTTTGCAGGCCCGGCTGTGCGAAGAAGTCGCGGTGTTGGATGTCGTAGGCGGCATACCGTAGGCCATCAGGTCAGTCGCCATGACCACGTACATGAGGTCCACGCCCGCTCGCCTCCCGTTGACCAGCAGCAGGGCAGCCAGCGAGTCGAATAGCGCTGGTGAGGACCAGTACAGGTTCAGCCAGTCCGGAGCCCAGCTGTACGGATGCAGGCCGCTGCGGACGAGGTCGGCGAGGTGCGAAGCGGCTCCTACGAAGAGGAGCACGACGACATACACGGCCATCAGCGCCACAACCCACCGTGGGGCCCGAGGTATCCATCGGATCACACGAGTGGTTCTCTCAGCGTTGGAGGCCGGGCTGGGCGCGGTTCAGCGTGTGTCGGCGGCGCCGGCCGCGCACCGCCCTCCTGGGCCGGCCGCGCACGCTGCTCGGGGCCACCACGCGCTTGCGGAGGTCCCGTCGGTCAGTGGTAATGGCGCATGATGTCGGTGGCCCAGTCGGGTTGCGTGGTGGGGCCTTGGGGGCCGAACTCGGTCATGTAGGGCTTGATGTCGAGGACGGGGGTGCCGTCGACGGCGTCGAGGCCTTGGACGTGGAGGTCGAGGCCGTCGGTTTTGAGGAGGCGGCAGCGGGAGACGCCGAGGCGGTTGGGGCGGTTCTTGCCGCGCTGGGCGAAGATGCCGACCAGGGGCCAGTCGGTGTTGCCGCGGGGGTGCCGGGCGCCGGTCTGGATCTTGTCGGTGGGGACGCGGTCGAAGTGGTAGACGATTTCCAGGTGGGAGAAGGTGTCCAGGCCTGCGACGGATTCGGGGCCGTAGTGGTCGGCGTCCAGGCGGATGATCGCGGTTTCCTTGCCCCAGTCGTCGTCGCGGACCTCCGCCCGGCCGCCGACCACCCGGCCCACCGGCACCGAAACCACTGCGGCAGGAGTGGTGTTCTCGGGCATGTGCAGTGCCTTTCGTCCAAAGAGTGGGTCAGCTGGTCGAGTTGGCTTACCGTACCGATGGCCTGCGGTCGTCGGTCAAGTGGCTCCGGAACCTGTCGGCGCCTCTCCTCGGGGAGTACGGCCTGTCGGCCCGGTCCTTCCACCCGAAGATCGGCGGCGCACGCCGGTACGCCAACGTCCTGGAGAGGAGCCTGAACGGTTGGTGTCCGCGCGCGGCTATGCCCATCGCATGCCGATGGCGGATCCGCGGCCGCACCGCCCGCCCGGCCGCCTGACATGGCGGCGAGGGGCCGTCGCCCGGCGGATCCGTGGCGAGGAGGCCGGCCGCACGAAGCGCAGACGCGGTGGGCTGACTACGAGTCAGTACCCGATGTTCAAATGTCTGATGTTTGTATAGAGTGCTGCCATGAAACGCATCAGCGCACCGCGGCGGACCGCCAGCCTCTCCGCTCAGCTCGTTGACAGTCTCCGCTCCCACATCGAGTCCGGCGGGTGGCCGGTGGGGACGCGGATCCCGCCGGAACAGGCCCTCATCGAAGAACTCGGCGTCGGACGCAGCACCCTGCGGGAGGCGATCGGTGCGCTGGTGCACCTGGGTCTGCTGGAGCCCCGAGCCGGCGACGGCACCTACGTCCGCTCATCGAGCGAGCTGCAGTCGGTCATGGTGCGGCGGGCGAGCTCCGCGCGGCGGGACAACGTGCTGGAGCTGCGGACCGTTCTGGAGGAGTACGCCTCCCAGGCAGCGGCCCTGCGCCGCGACGAGAGTCAGTTGCAGCAGCTGCGGGAGCTCCTGGCCGACGCCGACGCGGCCTGCGCCGATGAGGACACGTCCGCGGCCACGAACGTCGACGCGCTGTTCCACCGGGCCGTGGTCCGGGCGAGCGGGAACGACCTGCTGATCGAGGTGTACGACCACCTCGGCACGGCGCTCACCTCGTCCCTGGGGGGCCTGCCCTGGGACGCCGTCCATGCCGAGGAGCACGCCCGCCTGCACCGCCGGCTCGTCGACGCGATCGAGGCCCGGGACGCGGGCGGCGCCCGTGCCGCGGCGGCCGCGATCGTCCAGCTCACCCGCGGCCACGAGACCGGCACACCACGAGCCGCGGAGGACCGGTGAGTGCGCGGATGACTTCCGTACCGGCTGCCCTGGGCACTGCCACGGCGGCCGCCGGACACGGCGCGGGACAGGACCGCCAGCTGCATCAGCCTTCCCGCTGACAGGAACCCCCTGACACGAACCCCCTGACACGAACACCCTGCCCACACGGCAACGCCGCCCACCCGAACGGGCTTTCACGGCCGAAAAGGAGACCACTCGTGTCCCACTCCCGACCCACCGCCGCCGAACTCGACGCACGTACCGACCGGCGTCACGCCCACCTGGCCGCGACCGACGCGCAGTTCCGTGACACCGCGCCCCTGGACGCCGTCACCGAGGCGATCCAGCGGCCCGGACTGCCGCTCGCCGCCCTGGTGGCCACGGTGATGAAGGGGTACGCCGACCGTCCCGCCCTGGGCGAGCGTGCCACCGAGCCGGTTACCGATCCGAAGACAGGCCGGACCACGCTGCGCCTGCTGAAGCGGTTCGACACGCTCACCTACGGCGAACTCTGGGAACGGGTGGGCGCGGTGGCCTCCGAGTGGCGGCACCACCCCGAACACGCGCTGCGACCAGGTGACCTCGTCGCCGTTCTCGGGTCCACGAGCTCCGAGTACACCGTGGTGGAGCTGGCCTCCATCCGCTCCGGCATGGTGTCCGTTCCCCTCCAGGCCGGTACCTCGGCGTTACACCTGGCCCCCATCATCGAGCAGACCGGACCGCGCCTGCTCGTGGCGCACGTCGACCACGTGGCGGTCGCGACCGACATAGCGGCGAACGCCCCCTCGCTGGGCCGGATCATCCTCATCGGCCACCACTCCGAGATCACCGCCCACCAGGAGGAGTTGGACTCCGCGCGCGGCCGGCTCGCGGCGCAGGACCGAGGCGTCACCCTGGACACACTGGCATCGGTCATCGACCGGGGAAGGACGCTGCCGTCGCTCCCCGAGGTTCCCGACGGGTCGGCAGCCGACGCGCTCAGCGCACTGATCTACACCTCGGGCAGTTCCGGCACCCCCAAGGGCGCCATGTACACCGAGCGCCTGGTCAGGCACTTCTGGATCGATTTCGTACCCGGCCAAGCGGTTCGGCCCGCCATCGTGCTGAACTACCTGCCCTTGAGCCACATGATGGGCAGGGGCGTACTGTTCAGCACGCTCGCCAAGGGAGGCCTCGCCTGCTTCACGGCGTCCAGCGACCTGTCGACGCTCTTCGAAGACCTCTCGCTGGTCCGCCCCACCGAGTTCCTCATGGTTCCCCGCATCTCCGACATGCTCTTCCAGTACTACCGGGCCGAGTTGTCCCGCCGGACCGAGCCGGACGGCGATGCAGCCGAGCAGGTGATGGAGCAGTTGCGGGAGAAGGTCATGGGCGGCCGCCTCCTGTGGGCCGTCACCGCATCCGCTCCACCGAGCGACGAGCTGACGGCGTTCGTCGAGAACTGCCTCCACGTCAGGCTGTCCGACGGCTACGGGTCGACGGAAGCCGGCATCGTCTCCCTCGACGGCCAGGTGCTGCGCCCGCCGGTGACCGACCACAAACTGGCCGACGTACCCGAGCTGGGATACTTCGCGACCGACTCACCGCACCCCAGGGGCGAACTGCTGATCAGGTCCGACCGGCTCGTCCCCGGCTACTTCCGGCGCCCGGACGCCACCGCCGAGGCCTTCGACGAGGACGGCTTCTACCGCACGGGAGACATCATGGCCCGTGTCGGCCCCGACGCGCTGAGGTACGTCGACCGCCGCTCCAACGTCCTGAAGCTGTCACAGGGCGAATTCGTCACGGTCTCCCGCCTGGAGGCGCTCTTCAACGGCAGTCCGGTCGTCCGGCAGATCTTCCTGTACGGCAACAGCGCCCGCGCCTACCTGCTCGCGGTCGTCGTGCCGACGCAGGACGCCCTCGACCGCGCCGACGGGGACCCCCGGCGCATCAGGCCGGTCCTGCGGGAGTCCCTGCAGGAAATTGCCACCGAGGCGGGACTGAACTCCTACGAGATCCCCAGGGACTTCCTCATCGAGAGCGAGCCGTTCACCCAGGAGAACGGGCTGCTCTCCGGGATGCGCAAGCCGCTGCGGCCCGCCCTGACGAAGCGTTACGGCGAGCATCTCGAAGCGCTGTACACCGAATTGACCGACCGCGAGGCCGACGAACTGCGGGCACTGCGCCGGCTCGGCCCCGACCAGCCCGTACCGGAGACCGTGCTCCGGGCCGCACAGGCGCTCCTCGGGCAGCGGAACGGCGACCTGGAGCCCGGCGCACGCTTCCTCGACCTCGGCGGTGACAGCCTGACCGCACTGTCGTTCTCCCAGCTGCTGAAGGAGATCTACCGCGTCGATGTTCCTGTCGACGTGGTCATCAACCCGGTCAACACGCTGCGGCGGGTGGCCGACCACATCGAGCGGGCGCTCGCGTCGCAACACCGCCGTCCTAGCGCCGACAGCCTCCACGGCCCTGACGCGACGCGACTCGACGCGGCCGACCTACGGCTCGACGCGTTCCTCGACGCGCGGGCCATCGGGCGGGCCGAACGGCCGGCCGGTCCGCTGCCCGAGGCCCGGACCGTGCTGCTGACCGGCGCCAACGGCTACCTGGGCCGTTTTCTGTGCCTCGAATGGCTGGAGCGCGTGGCGCAGCGCGGTGGCACGCTGGTGTGCGTGGTCCGCGGCTCCTCCGCCGAGACGGCCCGGGCACGGCTGGAGGCGGCCTTCGACAGCGGCGACCCGGAACTCATGGAGCGCTACCACGAGCTCGCCGCCCGGCATCTGCACGTGATCGCCGGCGACATCGGGGAACCGAACCTCGGCCTCGACGACAGGACTTGGCAGCGGCTGGCCGACACCGTCGACCTGATCGTCCACCCCGCGGCACTGGTCAACCATGTCCTGCCCTACGACCAGTTGTTCGGTCCCAACGTACGGGGAACAGCCGAACTGATCAGGCTCGCGGTCACCTCCCGAATCAAGCAGTTCACCTACCTGTCGACGGTCGCCGTCGTCTTCGGGAACGAGTCGGCGGCCGACGAGTCGGCGGACATCCGCACCGCCTGCCGGACACGCAGCCTCGAAGGTGACTACGCCGATGGTTACGCGGCCAGCAAATGGGCCGGCGAGGTGCTGCTGCACGAGGCGCACGAAAGGTTCGGGCTGCCGGTCGCAGTCTTCCGCTCGAACCTGATCCTCGCGCACCCGCGCTACCGCGGCCAGCTCAACATCCCGGACGTCTTCACCCGCCTCCTGCTGAGCCTGCTGGCGACAGGCATCGCACCCGGCAGCTTCTACGCCCCCGACACGGGGGACGGCAGCGCACACTACGACGCACTGCCCGTGGACTTCACCGCGCGGGCAATCGCCTCGCTGGGTGACCACGCACGAGAGGGCCACCGGACCTACAACGTGGTCAACCCGCACGAGGACGGCATCTCCCTCGACACGTTCGTCGACTGGCTGATGGCAGCCGGGCACCCCCTGACCCGCGTCCAGGACCACGCCGAGTGGCTCGACCGTTTCGAGACCGCCCTGCGGGGCCTGCCCGACCACCAGAAGCAACATTCACTGCTTCCTCTGCTGCACGCCTTCGCCGAGCCGCAGAAGTCACTGCCCGGGTCCGCCCTGCCGGCAGACCGGTTCCGTGCGGCGGTACGGGCCGCTGCCCTCGACGAGGAGAACGACATCCCTCGTCTGTCACCGGCCCTGATCACCAAGTACGTGGCTGACCTCCGGGCGCAGTACCTGATTTGACGCGCACCTGAGTGTCGGCGGACTGCATCGTCACGCTGCCTCCGGGCCAGCGGCACCGGCCCGTAACAGGAAAGCGGCCGTGGACGGCAACGCCGACAAACAGCACTGCGCGTGGCGGGCAATCACGGACAACGGTTCAAAAGCCTGTTGAAACTCTACTGGCTATCACCACTTCCGATGGATTCGCCTGAAAAGCAGAGAGTCGGTCGGCTACGCCGGCGATCGATCTTTTCGTGGTGACGTCCAAACTTGATCGCTTCCTGCACACGCTGGGAGGATGCCGCATCATCACCACCCTGGAGGCCCATGGTGAACATCGATCTGTCCTACGTATTGCAACCAGAGGAGCTCATACATGCCCGCCTCAGGATGGCCCGGCGAAGACGCATCATCGTGTGGGCCGTCGCAATCGTGTTTCTCGTACTCGGCCTTGCCCTGACGCTGGGGCGCGGTGACCACGGCTCGGATTCCACTGGCTTCCTATGCATAGGCGCCGGGGTGATGTACGTCCTGCTGCTGACGCTCGGCACAAGGATGGGAGTCAAGAAGCAAGCCCCTCGCCTGTGCAAGCCCACACGCGCGCTTCTCACCGTGAATGGGGTCGCGATCGAAACGGATCTTGAGCGTGGTGAATTCAAGTGGGCTGCCATCATCAAGATCCGCGAGACAAGTGAAGCCTTCCTGCTTCACCCGTCAGCGCGACTCTTCATCGTGATCCCCAAGCGCGCGTTCGCCCCCGAGCAGCTGACTGAGTTCTCGGCATTCGTCGCTGGTCGGGGTGCCGTGACCCCCAATGGCGCTCCAGTTGTCCAGGAGCACGTGTCTCCGTAACGAGAAACCCGCCTACGGGTTCCTGATCATTGGTGCGGGATGTTCGCGGTATGTAGGGCGGAGATGGGCTGTTCGAGGTCGAGCCGGTCGAGAAGAAGCGGCCAATGGGTCCTGCGACAACGGTGGACAAGACGTTTCGGGCGTTCGATCCGCAAAGGTGCTGCCGCTGCCGCTGGAGGACTGGCTGCCCCAGGACCACCTCGCCCGGTTCGTCGCCTACCTGGTCGACGACGTGCTGGACCTGGAGGCCGGCCCTGGCCGACTACACCGACACGCGGAGCTACCCGCCGTACGAACCGCGGCTGATGCTGCGCCTGCTGATCGGGGCGGCAGGCCGAGGTGGCCGACACGGTCGAGCGGCTGACCGGCAGACCGGCCCAGTCGCTGCCGGGGGGGCTGATCGAGCACCACGGCCGGTCGGCCGCCCCCTCGTGACGGCCGTCAACACCACGGCTCGCGTCGACTCGCCCCGGCTCGCTCCAACCCGTGTGGGGCAGGGGCGGTACGGCCAGTCAGGCTTGAGCTGCGGCGCGCAGGGCCCGTGCCAGCCACTCCAGCTCCTCGCTCGCGTCGGGAGACGCATACTGTCCGCGCACGCGGGCGACGAGCCTGCGGTAGCGCTCCGCCCCCGCATCGATCCCGGCCTCCAGGCACAACAGCACGGCGGCCCGACCCGCGTCGCCGAACAGTTCGGACAGCAGATTGGCCGCTGCCGGTCCTTCAGGGGCGATCCCGCGTTTTCTGGCCTCCGCGACGGTCTGTACGACCTGCCTGGCCCACCAGATGGACGCCCCGGGGGGACGCTTCTGCCCGGGGGCCCGGGTGCTCAGCTCCAGCATGGTGCGCATCCGCGCGCGGAAGGCGGGGCCCCGTACCAGCTCGGCCAATTCGATCCAGGCATCGACCTGCTCGGGGGTGGGGTCGTCGGGCAGTTCGATGCGGAAGGTACGCATGCGGTCACGCAGGCACGGGTCGACGTCGAGACCGCCGAACACCTCCTCCTTGAACTCGTCAATGATCTGTTTGCGTTCGGCGGCGGAGAGCCGAGCCAACCGGTTCATCAGTGCTGTCTCCTCAGCGGTCGAACCGCGTTTCGATACGGTGGACAGGACGGCCCGGCTCACCTTGAGGGAGCGGATCTGCGCGTCGAGCGCGGCCACGTGCGCGTCGGCGACCTCGGCGACCGTGGTGCGGCCGCTCAGCACGCGGCACACGTCGTCGAGCCCGAGGCCCAGCTCCCGCAGGGTGCGGACCAACTCGACGCGGGCCACGGACTCGGCGTCGTACAGCCGGTAGCCACTCGCGGAGCGGGCCACGGGCGGTACCGCTCCCTCGTCCGACCAGAAGCGCAGGGTGCGCACCGGAAGTCCGGTGCGGTGCGCGAGCTGGCCGATGGTGAGCACGTCGGGGCGTTCGTCTTCCATGGGCGAAATCCTGGACCCTCCAGCCGCTGGAGACTCAAGCGCCCGGGCGTGCGATGCGGTGGATCTTGACGTCGAGGGGCTTTCCGCCGATTGCCGTGGCGGTCATGCAGGTCCCATGAGCTCGTGAGTACCCGGCGGTTGGCCGTGGACGGTGACAGTTCTGGTCATGCAGACCGACATGCTGTTCTGGGTTCTGGGAGTCTCTGCGGCAGCTGCGGGACGTGCCGTTGAGCGGACACGAGGAAGAGAGCGGAGCTGCCATGGCTTCCCATGAAAAGCCTTGTTTGTGCCGTCGTCCGGATGATGGGGTGGCACGGTGACCCACCACGATGAGGCGGCGGTTGTCTTACCGTTGACACTGACTTGGGTGGGCCGACATCTGGAGGTCGGCGAACGGATCGTCAAAATCGAGGCGTTGCAGGGCGGCATTACCGCCGAAATGCGGAGGCTGACCATCGGCACGCGGGACGGAGGCACCCGCGACCTGGTGCTGCGGAGTTTTGTCGATCCGTTCTACGTGGGGCGCGCCGAGGCACTGCTCCACCCATCTCGCGCTGCTGCACGGCCCGGCGTGGGGTCTGCGGTTCGCTGAGGCGTATGAGGGGGCCGGCGGGGTGTTGGCCGCGGCCGCGAGCGAGCGGCTGTACTGGCGGGTTCGGGACGCGCTGGCGTGCTCAGAAGAAGTGCAGTTGGTGGCGCAGCCATGGCGGGAGGCAGGAAGGACAGAGCTGACGACACGAGCCGTGGAGGAGCGGCTGGATGCCTACGTCACCGTCCTGATGGACGCGCGGGGCTGAGCCAAGGCGGTCCGGGGGCGGGCGCGGCAGCGAACCGCCATTGCCCGTGCCCTATCGGATACCCGATCCGCACGTCGTGTTGAGCAGGGGTTGCACGGTCGCCTGGCAAGGCTATGGCGTGGCGATCACTCGTCGCCGGGCGCGAGGTCGAGCATCCGGATCGCCAGCTCCACAGTGACCGTTCCGCTGGTGACCGAGCGCATGCCGACTGCCGGCCGTGGCGGTGAAGGAGTGCTCGCATCGCGCGCCGCCACCCCATCCAGGGGCTCGTATGCCTCAACACCTCCTGAATGCAAAGCAGTCAGCTTGTCCGGCCTGCAGGCTGGTCAACAGGTCAGGGTAAATCACCAACAACTACTGCTAACTACACGCCAATTGAAGTGACGGCAGCAGCGACTTACCCCAACTATAGAAAGAACGCTTGACGCATCATTCACACGCGGTGAACATTCAACGAGCAGGAGAGCGCTCCCATGAACTTCATTCGTTCACTTCCTGAACCCGAATCAGGAGGGCTTCCATGCCCACACCCCCCTCAGATCCCACGGCTCACCGCACACCGAGACCCTCACGCCGCAAGATACTGGCCGTGATGGCGGCCGCACTCCCCGCCGCCGGGCTGCCCGTCCTGTCCTCCCGAGCCTCCGCGGCACCCGCCACCGCCGCGCTCCCCGGTGGCGGCGACCTCGGCCCGAATGTGCTGGTCTTCGACCCCGGCACACCCAACATCCAGGGCAAGCTCGACGAGATCTTCAAGCAGCAGGAGTCGGCCCAGTTCGGCACCGCCAGGTACGCCCTCCTGTTCAAACCGGGCACGTACCACGGCCTGAACGCCCAGCTCGGCTTCTACACCTCGATCGCGGGCCTGGGGCTGTCGCCCGATGACACGACCATCAACGGCGATGTGACCGTTGACGCCGGCTGGTTCAACGGCAATGCGACGCAGAACTTCTGGCGCTCGGCGGAGAACCTCGCGCTCAATCCCGTCAACGGCACGAACAGATGGGCCGTGGCGCAGGCAGCACCCTTCCGGCGGATGCACGTCAAGGGTGGACTGAACCTGGCACCCGACGGCTACGGCTGGGCCAGCGGCGGGTACATCGCCGACAGCCGTATCGACGGCACGGTGAGTCCGTACTCCCAGCAGCAGTGGTACACCCGCGACAGCTCGGTGGGCGGCTGGCGCAATGCCGTGTGGAACATGGTGTTCTCCGGCGTCGAGGGAGCCCCCGGACAGACGTTTCCCGATCCGCCGTACACCACTCTGGACACCACTCCGATCTCGCGTGAAAAGCCCTTCCTCTACCTTGAGGGCGGCGACTACCGGGTGTTCCTCCCCGAGAAGCGGGTCAACGCCCGCGGCACCACCTGGGGCAACGGCACACCGCGGGGCGCATCCCTTCCGCTGAGCCAGTTCTACGTGGCCAAGCCCGGCACTGATGCGGCAACCCTCAACGCCGCACTGGCCCAGGGTCTCAACTTGCTGCTCACGCCCGGGATTTACCATGTCGACCGGCCGATCGAGGTCCAGCGGGCGAACACCGTGGTCCTGGGCCTGGGGTACGCGACCATCGTGCCCGACAACGGGGTGAGCGCCATGAAGGTCGCCGACGTCGACGGGGTGCGCCTCGCGGGGTTCCTCATCGACGCCGGCCCGGTCAACTCGGCCACACTGTTGGAGATCGGCCCCGAGGGGGCTTCCGCGGACCACGCCGCCAATCCGACGACGGTCCAGGACGTCTTCGTACGGATCGGCGGCGCCGGCCCCGGCAAGGCGACGACCAGCATGGTGATCAACAGCAACCACACCATCATCGACCACACCTGGGTCTGGCGCGCCGACCACGGCGACGGGGTGGGCTGGGAGACCAACCGGGCCGACTACGGCATCCGCGTCAACGGTGCCGACGTCCTGGCCACGGGGCTGTTCGTCGAGCACTTCAACAAGTACGACGTGGAGTGGCGCGGCGAGCGGGGCCGTACGGTCTTCTTCCAGAACGAGAAGGCGTACGACGCGCCCAATCAGGCCGCGGTGCAGAACGGCAGCACCAAGGGCTTCGCCGCGTACAAGGTCGCCGACACGGTGACCACCCACGAAGGGTGGGGCCTCGGCAGCTACTGCTACTACAACGTGGATCCCACCATCCGGCAGGACCACGGCTTCGAGGCCCCGAACAAGCCGGGCGTGAAGTTCCACGATCTGCTCGTGGTCTCGCTGGGCGGCAAGGGCCAGTACGAGCACGTGATCAACAACACCGGCGCCCCCACGTCGGGCACCTCAACCGTGCCGTCCACGGTGGTCTCCTACCCCTGACCACCGCGCCTACGAAGGACAGGCCCCCAGGACGGACGAGCGGCTATAGGACGGCGTCGTTCCGTTGCGTGGTGGGCTGTGGTGGGCTCGGCTGCTGAGGCCAGTTGCGTGGCACCGGCGGCCGATAGGTGTCCGCGTCGGGCGGCAGAGGTGCGGAACGCCCACGGTGCGGGCCCGTGAGGTCCGGTGATGTCCCATCCGGCCAAGGCGAGACCCGCTCACCACCGGGCCTCCGTGTCGGCGGGGATGTCCTGCTCCGTCCAGATGATCTTGCCGGTCATCGTGTAGCGGGTGCCCCATCGCCGGGCGACTTGGGCCACGATCAGTAGGCCCCGCCCTCCCTCATCGGTGGTCCGGGCATGGCGCAGGCGTGGCGAAGTGCTGCTGGCGTCGGAGACCTCGCAGATCAGGCCGCGGTCCCGGATCAGGCGCAGACTCACCGGCCCGGTCGCATGGCGGATGGCGTTGGTGACCAGCTCGCTGACGATGAGCTCCGTGGTGAACGTCAGGTCGTCCATGCCCCACTCCGCCAACTGCCGGCCGGTGAGGGCGCGGGCGTTCGCCACGGCCGCCGGGTCGCTGGGCAGGTTCCATGACACGACCCGGTCCGGAGCCAGGACCTGGGTCCGGGCGAGGAGCAGGGCCACGTCGTCGGACGGCGGACCGGTCAGCAGGGCGTCGACCGCACCCAGGCCGATCTCCTCCAGTGTCTGACCGGGCGCCACGAGGGCGTCGCCCAGTCGGGAGAGCCCGATGTCGAGGTCCCGGTCGAAGGTCTCGATGAGACCGTCGGTGTAGAGGGCGATGAGGCTGCCTTCGGCCAGCTCCAGTTCGACGGACTCGAAGGGGAGGTACCCGAGGCCGAGTGGCGGTCCGGCGGCCAGGTCGAGGACGTTGGCGGTGCCGTCGGGGCCGACGATCACCGGTGGGAGGTGACCGGCCCGGGCGAGCGTGAACCGCCTGCTGACCGGGTCGTACACGGCGTACAGACAGGTGGCACCCATGAACGCGGCACCCGCGCTCGCGTCCTCGGCCTCCGCCGGCCCCATGAGGCCGATGACCAGGTCGTCCAGATGAGCCAGCAGTTCGTCCGGGGGGAGGTCCAGATCGGCGAGCGTGCGTACCGCGGTGCGCAGACGCCCCATGGTCGCCGCTGCGTTCATGCCGTGTCCGACGACGTCCCCGACGACCAGTGCAACCCGGGTCCCGGAGAGGGGAATGACGTCGAACCAGTCGCCGCCCACGCCGCTGGGGGCATCCGCCGGGAGATACCACGACGCCACCTCCAGAGCGGACCCTCCCGTGAGCTCCTGCGGCAGCAGGTAACGCTGCATGGAGCGGGCCGCGGTGCGCTCGCGGGTGAAGCGGCGCGCGTTGTCCACGCACAGCGCCGCGCGGGCGACGAGTTCCTCGGCGAGACGCACGTCATCGTCCTCGAAGGGCCCCCGACGCCGGGAGCGGGCGAACGTCGCCACGCCAAGGGTGACGCCGCGCGCCCGTACCGGAACCACCATCAGCGAGCGGAAGTCGAACTTGCGGATGGAAGCGCCCAGTGACTGGTCCTCGGTCATCCAGGCGCTGGTGGAGCGGTCCAGGACGCGTTCGACGAGAGTCCTGCTTTCCAGCAGGCAGCGGGTCACGGGTGACGAGGGAGCACGCCGGACCGTTTCGCCCACGGCCAGGCTCGCCTCCGGACAGCCCTCGCGCACCGACTGCTGCCCCGCTCGGCGGATGACGGGCGTCATGCCGACCGGTCCGGGAGCCGGCTCCTCGCCCCTCATGACCGAGTCCAACAGGTCGACGGCGACGAACTCGGCGACGGACGGTACGACCTCGTCGGCCAGTTCCTGCGCGGTCCGCGTCACTTCCAGTGTGCTGCCGATACGGGCACCCGCGTCGTTCAGCAGAGCCAGGCGTTCCTGGGCCCGCCAGCGCTCGGTGACGTCGATGACCATGTACCAGATGCCCACGTACCGGCCCTGACGGTCCTTCATCGCGAAGAAGGAGGCGGAGGCCGCGCGCGTGCGGTCGGGATCGGCGTAGCCGGGGCTGCGGAACTCGTAGTCCAGCACCGGTTCCCCGGTCTCAAGAACCCTGCGCATCCGCTCCTCGAAGGCTTCCGCCTCGCTCCTCGGCAGTACTTCTCCCACCTGCCGCCCAAGTCGTTGTTCGAGGGGGATCAGGCGACCCAGGGGCTCGTTCACCCAGACGTAGCGCAGGTCCGTGTCCAGGACGGCCATGCCGACCGGTGCGTGGGTGAGGAACGGCGTGAGCATCAGCTGGCTCATCCCGCCTCCCGGCATCCGCCAGAAGGCCCGCTTCGGCGGCTGGCCGACGAACCGGCCGAAGACCAGTGCGGCGACCGTGGCGACCAGTACGCCCGGGACCATTTCGTAGAGGCCCGACTGGAGTGGCCCGAGCAGCGGATTGATCCTTTTCCAGAGGAGCACCGTGGTCGCGCCCGACACGATCCCGGCCATGGCTCCCGCCCAGGTCATACGCGGCCAGTACAGCGAGAGGAGGATGACCGGCCCGAAGGCGGCCCCGAAGCCCGCCCAGGCGTAGGCGACGATGCCCAGCAGCCCGCCACCGTTGAGCGCGATCACGAAGGCGACAAGGACCACCGCGACGACGGCGCCGCGGCCGACCCACACCAGCACCCGGTCCGCGGCGCGCCGGTTGAGGAACGCGCGGTAGAAGTCCTCCGTGAGCGCGACGGACGACACGAGAAGCTGGCTGTCCGCGGTCGACATGATCGCGGCCAGTACGGCGATCAGCATCACCCCGGCGATCCAGGGATTGAGCAGGATGCGGCTGAGGACGATGTAGACCGTTTCGGGGTCGTGGAGCGGGGTGCCGAGCCGCCCGATTCCCGCGAGGCCGACGAGTGTGGCGCCGGCAAGTACGACGATGACCCACCCGGTCTCGATACGGCGGGCCGCGGGGATGGCACGGGTGCTGCGGATGCCCATGAAGCGGGCCAGGATGTGCGGCTGACCGAAGTAGCCGAGGCCCCAGGCGAGCAGCGAAATGATGGCGACGGCGCCGAGCGACCCACCTGCCGACCACTGCCCGGCGGCGTAATTGACCTTTGCCCCCATGTCCAGCAGGCCCGGCGCCTTCTTGTGGAGGGCATCCGCCAGTTCCCGGAAGCCTCCGAGGGCCCCTACAGCCGTCAGGGGGACCACGAGCAGGGCGAGGAACATCAGCGTCGCCTGCATCACGTGCGTCATGCTCACGGCGAGGAAGCCGCCCAGGACCGAGTAGATGACCATCACAAGGGCCATCAGGGTCACCCCGAGCCCGAAACGGACGTCGAAGACGTGCTCGAACAGCAACCCGCCGGCCACCAGACCACTGGCGACGTAAACGGTGAAGAACACGAGGGTGACCACCGCCGAGGCCATCCTGAGCATCCGGGTGCGGTCCTCGAACCGCTCCTCCAGGTAGGCCGACAGGCTCAAGGCGTTCTCGGCACGCTCGGTGTAGGTGCGCAGCCTCGGCGCGACGAACCGCCAGTTGAGGTAGGTGCCGACCGCCAGGCCGACGGCGATCCAACTGGCGCCGATGCCGGCCGCGTACACCGCTCCGGGAAACGCGAGAAACAGCCAGCCGGACATGTCACTGGCCCCTGCGGACAGGGCGGCGACCCACGCGCTGAGCCTGCGGCTCCCCAGGGCGAAGTCGGCGAAGGTGTGAGTGCGGGTGTATGCCCAGGCACCTACTCCGATCATGGTGAGCGCGTACACGAGGAACGTGATCACGATCGGCGCACTCAAATCGAACATGTTCTCCTCGTCTGCGAGGTTCGTGAGCACCGGGCGCGACCAGAGGCGCGCCTGGGAGCCCGATCCACCCTGGCGGGCAAATGTACCGATTTGTGTGGCCAGGCGGCGGCCGCCACCTCCACGCCGGTGTCGAACGGCCTATCCGTGCCACAGTCGCGCGCAAGGCTGCCGAAGGGGTCGGCTCTACGCCGGCCGGCTCGGAACGCCGGTTCGTCGTCAGAGCCAGCCGTTGCGGCGGAAGGCCCGGTACAGCAGTCCTGCTCCCAACGCCATCACGGCGAGCGCGCAGGGGTAGCCGTAGCGCCAGTCCAGTTCGGGCATGTGGGTGAAGTTCATGCCGTAGATCCCGGCGACCATGGTGGGGATGGCGAGGATCGCCGCCCATGCGCTGATGCGGCGCATGTCGTCGTTCTGCCAGGTGCCCACCTTCGCCAGATGGGCGTCCAGGACGGAGACGAGCAAGTCATCCAGGGCGCGGACTTCGGTGTCGGTGCGCGTGAGGTGGTCGGTGACGTCACGGAAGTACGGCACGACCTGCCGCGGCCAGTCATCCCGCGCCGTGGTGAAGGGCTGCATCACCGGGACGAGCGGCTGGACGGCGTCGCGGAACTCCACCACCTCGCGTTTGAGGGAGTAGATCCGCTCGGTCAGGTCCTCGCGGGCGGGTGAGAACACGCACCGCTCCAACTCCGTCAGGCCTGCGCGTACTTGGGCGGCGGCCTCGGCGTAGGCGTCGACGATCACATCGGTCACCGCGTGCAGGACACCTACCGGACCGAGCCGGGCCATCTCCGGCTGCTGCGAGAAACGGCGCGCAGCCTCCACCGTGGGGTCGTCCGCGCCGTGACGTACGGTCAGCGCGAAGGACGGGCCGAGGAAGATCATCACCTCGCCGGTTTCCACATCCGCGGTCTGCTCGACGAACCACAGGGTCTTCACGGCGACCGCCAGAGCGTCGCCGTAGCGCTCCTGTTTCGGTCGCTGGTGGGCCTGGACCGCGTCCTCCATGGCCAGCGGATGCAGCTTCAGGTACTCGCCGAGCCGCTGCAGTTCCTCCTGGCGGGGTTCGTCCATGCGGATCCAGGCGAACTCATCCCGCTTCAGTCCAGCCAGACGGTCCAAGGCGGCCTGGCAACCCCCGTCCTGCTGCCGGCAGTCGATCGGCTCGCCTTCACCCGTCCGCTCCTGGTAAATCACACACTCCATACCTTCTCGGATGCTTCCGCCGCCGCATTCCATGCTCATGCTTTCGAACGGCGGCATCCTTCACCGCCCGTCCACACCTGGCCGTCACCGGGCCTTCACGGGGGACGGCTGCTGGCCACCGCGGGTACGGTCGACAAGAGCCCTAAAGAGTTGATTGTCCACTTTCGTCGGGGGTAGCTGGCCTACATGGCTACCACACGTAACTTTGTGCCGGGACCCCTTCGTCAGAGCCTTCATGGCCGCCGACGGCCACGGCACAGGCGCCCGGGCCGTCGACGCGGCAAGCTCCACCGGCGGGTGTTGGCCTACCGGGATGTGGCCATCTTCCATTCCCCGCACCCGACGCGTAAGCAGGCTCAAAGTCTGCTGCTGGTGTACATCCGCCGCGTCGTCGGCGAGGTCACCTACGAGGTATGCGAACTCTGTGCGAGTGGCCTGATCACCCAGGTTCGCGTTGCTTCGCCTTTGCAGGACAGCGGCCTGGGTACACGCGCCGTAGCGCACCTGCGCGCCCGCTACCCCGATGTCACCTGGCGCAGCTGCCTCACCCAACGCATGACGCGTGACCTGGCCCACCGCATGCGTCTGCCCAACGACCGGACCGCCCTGTCGTGTCCACACTTCACACGCGCTGCCTCCGAGGGCCGCGGGAAACCGGGCCGCGCGTGACGCTGAAACGTCCTGTCGGGACGGCTCAACGTTCGGGCCCACATTGCGTGGCAGTTCGTCCTTTCGTACGGCGTGCTCGGGTTGGGCCGTGGATTGGTCTGTTCGGGTGACGTCGGGTCAAGTGCGTGGTGTTGCATTGGTTATTTCGGGTTAATGGTGGTGACCGTTTTCCGGTGGGTTGCCCATCTCTCCGGGGAGAGAGGCAACCCTGTGGTGCGTCGCTGCGCCGGCGCGCCGCTGCGCGGGTGCGCGTACGTGTCGGTGTGTCCTCTCTCTGTCCCGGTGTGCAAGCGGTGATCCGGTTCGCGTATGCCGGCGCCGGGCGACGCGGGCCCCGGTGGGAGTTCTTGGGCGGCCCTCTCAGCTGAGAGAGGTTTGTCATGGATCCGAGTACAGGTTGGTTGGGAGCTCCGGCGGTGGCTCGCGGAGCTCGGCCGGTTGTTCCGGCCGGTGGATCTGAGGTAGCCGCTGTACGGGGGCTCGTGGCCACGCCGTTCAGTGCGGCGTTCTCCACGGTGACGATCCCGGCGGGCACGACCCCGCTGGCGGTGGCGGTGGCGCCGAACGGCAACGTCTACGTCGGCAACGCCAATTCCAACAACGTCACGGTGATCAGCAGCACCACGAACACCGTCCTGGCCACCGTCCCCGCCGGCTCGAACCCGGCCATGATCGCGGTGGCGCCGAACGGCAACGTCTACGTCACCAACCAAAGCTCGAGCAACGTGACGGTGATCAGCAGCGCCACGAACACGGTCCTGGCCACCGTCCCCACCGGCGGGGGCCCGTTCGCACTGGCGGTGGCGCCGAACGGCAACGTCTACGTCGCCAATAGCACGTCGAACAACACGACGGTGATCAGCAGCGCCACGAACACGGTCCTGGCCACCGTCCCCGTCGGCGCGGTCCCGGACGCGGTGGCGGTGGCGGCGAACGGCAACGTCTACGTCGCCAACCGGAACGCGAACACCGTGACGGTGATCAACAGCGCCACCAACACCGTCCTGACCACCCTCCCCACCGGTGGATTCCCGGGCGCGGCGGCGGTGGCGCAGAACGGCAACGTCTACATCGCCAACCAGACCTCGAACAACGTAACGGTGATCGACAGCGCCACGAACACCGTCGTGGCCACCGTCCCCGCCGGCACGGTCCCGGGAGTGATTGCGGTGGCGCCGAATGGCAACGTCTACGTCACCAACACCGTTTCCAACAACGTGACGGTGATCGACAGCGCCACGAACACGGTCCTGGCCACCGTCCCCACCGGCGCGGCCCCGTTCGGAGTGGCGGTGGCGCCGACCGGCAACGTCTACGTCGGCAACAGCAATTCCAACAACGTGACGGTGATCAGCAGCGCCACGAACACGGTCCTGGCCACCGTCCCCGTCGGCGCCTTCCCGTTCTCGGTGGCGGCGGCGCAGAACAGCAATGTCTACGTCACCAACGCCAATTCGGCCAACGTGACGGAGATTTCGCCGTTGACGGTGACGACCTCGCCGGCGTCGCCGGTGTGCGGGCAGCCGGTGACGTTCAACATTTCCGGGGGGACTCCCAACGGGACAGCGGTGGTGAACTTCGGGGACGCCAGCCCCGCGGTCACCGTCGCCCTGGACGCCACCGGGAGCGGGCAGACCACCCACACCTACACCGCCGGTACGTTCACCACGACCGTGAACGGCAACCCCACCTCCGTCACCGTGAACTCCAACCCCACAACGCCGACGCTGTCGGTGGCGCCGAACCCCTCCACCTGCGGGCAGAGCGTGACCGTATGCGCCACCATCACCCCGGCACCAGGCACCACCACAGTGCCGACCGGCACGGTCACCTTCACCCTCCCCAACGGCGGGACCCAGATGGTCCCCGTCAACGCATCGGGGCAGGCCTGCTTCACCACCACCGCCCTGACCACCGGCACCCTCACCGCCGTCTACAGCGGTGACAGCTGCTTCACCGGCTCCACCGCCAGCACCCCCGTCACCGTGAATCCCAACCCCACAACGCTGACCGCGCAGCCAGGCACGATCCGGCTCCGGCTGACCCCGCTGCCCGAGTTCTACATCCCCACCCTCAGCGCCACCCTGACGACCACCTCGGGGACGCCGGTGGCCGGTCAGCCGGTGACCTTCACCGCCACCACGCTCTTCGGCCCGCTCAACCTCGGCACCGCCGTCACCGACGCCAACGGCACCGCCACCATCCACAACGCCGTCGTCCCCGTCTTCGCCATCGCCACCCCCTTCTACACCGCCACCTTCCCCGGCACTGCCTGCTACACCGCCGCCACCGCCCACAACGTCCTGGTGTTCATCCCCCTCCCGGGCTGAGCTCATCGGCTCCCAAAACCCCAGGTCACCTGGTCTTCTGCCGCGATGATCCAACAGACCACGGCGCTGGAGGGGTGGCAGAACGACCTAGGTATAGGCAAGTGCTCAGTCGCCTGCGCCACACACCACGGAGGTGAACCCCGTTACGTGGCTACGACATACCCGACTTGAGTCCTTGTCAGCGCCCAAGTAGGTTCGCCATGAACGGAGTTCTTCTACGCACCGGCGTCCCTTCGCCGGAAGGATGGACGCCGCATGGGTTCCCACGCCCGCCCGAACCGCATACACCGCACCGGAGTCCGGATCGCGATGGTCGCGCTTGTCGGTGCCGCCCTGCCGCTCACCGCCGGCGGTCTCGCCGAGGCGGCCACCCCCGGCGCCACGCACTCCGCTGACGAGAACGACCGGCAGGGCGGCGCGGCCACCACAACGGCCGGCCAGGAGCAGGGCACGCAGCGGCAGTTCCCGTCCGACCAGGCAGCACGGCACGCTGTGCGGGACAAGACGGCCGATGCGCAGAACGCGAGGGTTCAGGCCGATCCCCAGATCAACGCCGATCAGGCCTTCCTGAGGGACACCGGCGACGGCAGCCAGGAGCAGGAGCTGTGGGGTGGGGCCAAGGCGGACGAGAGCGTGTCGATGGCCAGCACCACCAAGATCATGACTGCCCTCGTGGTGCTCAAGCACCCGGAGTGGCTCAGCCGGCAGATCACGGTGAAGCAGGAGCAGAATTCCAGTGTGGCGACGATGTCGCACTGCTCGTCCGCCAGGGGAATCAGCGGGGTCCCCGTGAGGCCCCTGCGAATTTGCTTGGTCCGTTCGCTCAGAAATTGATCAGCACGCCTGTGGAGCGTGGGCTGAGTGTGGCACGGGGCCGGTCGAGGCGGCTCAACCGCGACTCAAGTGCGGTGCGCCAAAAGCGGATCTTGCCGACGATCTGCGCGAAGCGGTGCAGCGTCTCCTTGGTATCCCGCCACTCCCTCAGCGGCATCGGTGGGAACAGCTCCATCACGTTCCCATGATGCCCCCGTGGGCGGTGTCCGGCATTCGCGCCGGGGGCCGGAGGGAGGGGTTCAGTCCTCGTCCGCCAGAGCCGGGGCGGACGCGTGCAGCACCCTCGCCGCGCCGGGCTGCGGCGCACTGGGTGAACGCGGCGAAGACCGTGTCCACCTTCCTTCGTGTCTCGGCGAGGGGATGGTTCCAGATACTGAGTCGTGCTCGCGGGCGATCCCGACTGGCTCGGTTCTCCCACGTCAACACCCCGTCCCGGAGTGCATCCCTGGAGGCGACGGTCACCGGGCGGCGGGGCCGGGGCCTCACCACATCAGCGTTGACTGACGCGGATGGGAATGTCCTGCCTGGCCCGCGCCGCCCAGCTGTGCTTCAGCCGCAGCCCGGTGGCGCCCGGTAGGCAGCCGTGGCAGAGCGGGCTCAGCCGGTCGGCGTGCTCGCGTAGCGTGCGGCGGGCGTGATCGGCTCGGATCACGCCCGCGTAGGCCGCGGTGTGCTGGGGCCGAGGCAGCTTTGGAAGAGCGTGTGCAGGTAGGAGGCAGTCAGCCCCGGCGCTTCGTGCCGCGCCTTGGCCAGTACGCCGCTGAACCATGCCGTGTCCTTGGCGTGCTGCTTCGGGCCGGGGGCTGGCACCGTGCGTTCATCAAGGTGCCTATGTTGGGTTTGGGGTGGTTTCGTGGTGTGTCGCGCTCGGTGTTGAAGTGTTCAGTGGCGGGGCAGCGCCTCGGCCACGGCGGTCTGGGAGGGCTCGATAGTGGTCCGCCCATCCTCGATGTCCCACAGCGTGTTCTGCAGCAGCCGAGCCAGGGTCCAGCCGGCCGCGCGCCGGCGGTCCAGCCCGAGCGCCTCGGTCAGCAGATCGAAGCGGCGCCGCACCGCCCGGGGAGCGTCCCCGGCGGCGTGGAGTCTCTCCCAGCCGGTGTCCAGCGCCGGCCACAGGTCGAAGCCCGGGTCGCCGACGAGGGGTTCGGGGTCGATGGCCAGCCACGGCTCGCGCTCGGCGGCGAGCACGTTGCCGTAGTGCAGGTCCCAGTGCAGCATCCGGTCGCCGGGCTCGCCGACCAGCTCGGTGACTGCCGACGCCCAGCCGCGCAGCCGCCGTTGGTCCTCGGCGTCCCGCAGGGCGCCGACGGCCGCCGGCACGGACGCCAGCATGTCGCGCGCGACGTCACCGAGGCCGCGCCGGCCCTCGGGCGCCGGCACGGAGTGCAGCCGGGCCATAAGTCCGGCCAGGGCGCTCATGGCCACGTCGTCGTCTTCGACGGAAGCCAGGGTGCGTGAGCCGTCCAGGCGTTCCAGCAGCATGGCGCTGCTCTCCCGGTCGTGGTCGAGCAGTCGTACGATGCCGTCGCCGTTCCACGCCCGCAGCCCGATCAGCGCGGCGGTCGTCTCCTCGCGGGGCATCTGGAGTTTGAGAGCGGCGCGGGTGTCGTCCGTGCGGCGCACCGGTACGACCAGTGAGGCCTCGCCGGACCCGATGCCGCCGTCGCGCTCCAGTTCCCATCGGTCGAGCAGCTTCGCCACCAGCGCGGGCAGCCGGGCGATCCAGGTCCGTTCGTCTTCACCACCGTTCCTCGTGTACGACGCGACCAGGGCGTCAGGGACTTCGATGCATTGCGGCGAACTCATGGGGGGTTGTCCTTCGGGGGAGTGGGCTTTTCACCGCGACCACGGGTAAGGCCGAGGTCATGCGGCGGCTGCTTCGGGGTTGCGGGTCTCGTAGAAGATTCCGTCGCGGAGCATGGCGAACAGGACGCTGATGCGTTGGCGGGCGAGCCGGAGGAGGGCTTGGGTGTGGGTTTTGCCGCGGGCTCGTTGTTTGTCGTAGTAGGCGCGGGAGGCGGGGGCGGCGTTCATGCAGGCGAAGGCGGAGGGGAACATGGCGCGTTTGAGCTGACGGTTGCCGCACCGTGGGGCGTGTTCGCCGTGGATCGAGGTGCCGGATTGCCTGGTGGTGGGGGCGAGGCCGGCGTAGGAGGAGAGGTGGGCGGCGGTGGGGAAGCTGGCGCCGTCGCCGACGGTGACCAGCAGGACTGCGGCGGTCCTGACGCCGACGCCGGCATCGACGTCAGGACCGGGGAAAGAGGGTGTGCCTCCGGCAGGGCGTTGATCTGTGCTTCCAGCGCCCGGCGCTGGGTGTGGACGGCGGCGAGCGAGGTGGCCAGGGAAGGCATGACGATGTCGAGGGTGCCGGTGCCGGGGACGACGACGGTCTGTTCGTCGAGTGCGTCGAAGACATCGTCGATCACCCGGGCGGCCATGCGCGGGGCCTTGGACCGGATGAGGTCGACGAGTCTGCGGCGGCCGGCTTTTCGCAGGGCGGCCGGGGAGCCATAGCGTTGGACGAGCCAGGTGACCGCCTGGTGGTCGAGGCGGAGGCCAAGGACACGTTCCAGGCTGGGGTGGAACTCGGTGAGCAGGCCGCGTATCCGGTTGCTGGTGCGAGTGGCCTCGGCGGCGAGGTCCTGGTCGAAGCCGGTCAGGACGGTCAGTTCGGCGGTGATCTCGTCGGTCAGTTCCAGCGAGCGCAGGGTGGGGGGGTATGGTGCGGGCGGCGTCCGCGATCACCGCCGCGTCCTTCGTGCCGGTCTTCGCCTCGCCCCGGTAGGGGTCGGCGATCCGGCGCATGGCCAGGCCTGGCAGGTAGGCGACCTTGCAGCCGACGTCGCGGGCGACGGTCAAGGGGAGGGCGCCGATGGAGGCGGGCTGGTCCACGATCACCAGTACGGTGCCGAACTTCGCGGCCAGCCTGTCGAAGACGGCCCCCAGTTTCGGCTCGCTGTTGGGTAACTGCTTGTCGAAGACCTTCTTGCCGGCCGGGGTGAGACCGTGGCCGTGGTGAGCGGTCCTGCCGACGTCCAGGCCGAGGAACACGCCCACGTCTTCGGTAGCGAACATCGGGCCCTTTCAAGGAGTGGCAAGTACCGGCCTCGGTGGTGGTGTCGTACGCGCGCATCCACGTGATGCAGACCCGCCGCCCGCGAACCGTCCGGCGTTGCGCCGGACCGGACGGTGGCCGGACCTCTCATCAGCATCTCCGACGCCACCTCCCGGGCCCGGTGACACCACCCCCAGATCATGCCTTCGACAGGGGGACACAGTCATGCCGGGACCGGAGGCCAGCGGTCCTCTTGCAGGACCCCGGAAAACATAACGGGGGGAAAACCGACTGGGGCACCTCCGTCGACTCCGGCAGGCGAGCGATGCGCGAGGCACCCTGGCTGCCGTACGTACTGATGACGGTTCCGAGGACCCCTGTTTGCCCCTTCATTGCTCCTCATTGAACGTCGTCTGATGTGCTGTCAGGGTCGTGACGGGGGGAACAGTATGGCGATCGAGTTACCTGGCCAGGTGGTGTCGTTCCTCCAGTTCATCGGGGTGAACTGGCCGAACATCGACGAGGACAAGGTCCGCGAATTCGCCTCCCATGTACGGGACTTCGCGCAGAAGGTGGATGACACCCACAAGGACTCCACGGCCACGGTCAAGCAGTTGCAGGACGTGTATCAGGGCGCGTCGTACGAGGCGCTGCTGGCCAAGTGGGGCCAGATGTCCGACAGTCACATGACGGAGCTGGTCAACGCCTGTCATGTGGTGGCCGATGCGCTGGACATCGCGGCGGACACGATCGTGGCGATGAAGCTGGAGGCGATCGCCGAACTGACCGTGCTGGCCATCACGTTCATCGCCGACCAGGCCGCCGCGGTCGCCACCCTCGGCATCGCGGAAGCCGCCGAAGCGCTGGTCATCGAGGCCGCCGAAAAGCTCATGGATTACCTGGTGCAGCAGCTGGAGCAGTACATCATCGGCCAGGTCATCGAGGCGGCCGTCAATCCCCTGGTGGAGACGGTCAGCAAGGCGGTGGGCGGTCTGGTGTTCCAGGCCGCCGAGTCCGCCCTCGGGGTCTCCGCCGGCGGGGGTGGGGGGCGTGCGGGCGAGAGTTTCTCCATCCACCCCGAGGCGCTGCACGCTCGTGCGGAGAAGCTGCACGAGCATGCGCGGACGGTGGCGTCGCACGCCGCGGAATTCCAGACGAAGGCTGCGGGGGCGAGCTTCGAATGAGCAATCCGATCGTCAAGGCGCTGGAGCACGCGGCGGAGAAGCTGGGCAAGACCCTCGGCAAGGACGCGGGCAAGGCGGTCGAGGACCTGTACCACGGGGCGGGCACCCGGCTGAAGAAGGTTGCCAGCAATCACCACGAGAACGACAAGGGACTTTCCGACCACTTCAACGGCTTGGGTAAGGGTGGCAAGAGCGAGCCCAAGGGTCCCCACACCTCCCTGAATGGCGGCGGCAGGGGGGCCGGGGTGGTCGGCCGGGGAAGAGCGATCCGTCCCTGGCCGGTCCCAGCAAGGGTGGCCAGTCCTCGAACGGCAACATCGGGTGCCACACCGCCGGTGACCCGGTGGACGTGGTCTCCGGCCAGATGATCACCAACGAAAAGGACCTTGACCTCCCCGGCCTGCTCCCTCTGGCCCTACGCCGCGCCTATGCCTCCAGCTATGTCGGCGGGCGGCTGTTCGGCCCTGGTTGGTCCTCCACCCTCGACCAGCGCGTCGAGATCGACACCAAGGGCATCCACTACGCCGGGGATGACGCCCAGATACTGCACTACCCCTTGCCCACCCACGCGGGCGAGCACGTCTATCCCGAGGCCGGTGCTCGCTGGCCGCTGACTTGGGATCAGCAGAGCGACACCCTACGCATCGAGGATCCAGACAGGGGCTGGACCCGATACTTCGCACCGTCCGGAACCGTCGCCGGCCCGGGTCGCACCATCCGCGCGATAACAGAACTCACTGACCGCAACGACCACCGCATCACCTTCGAACGTGATGAAACGGGAACGCCCACCGAGGTGCGCCACACCGGCGGCTACCGCATAGCCGTCGACACGATCCATACCGCGGTCGGCCTACGGATCGAGGGCCTCCGGCTCCTGGACGGCGCAGGCCCAGGACTGGACACCAAGGTCGTCAGCTACGAGTACTACCCAGCCGGCCAACTGGCCGGGGTCGTCAACTCCTCGGGGCTTCCATACGAGTACGAGTATGACGACGCGGACCGGATCACTACCTGTACCGACCGTAACGGCAGGTGTTACTCCTATGTCTACGACGACGAGGGCCGGGTCGTCCGTGGGAGCGGGGAGGGGGGACACCTCTCGGCCCGCTTCCGCTACGACACGGCAGGGCGTATCACGACGGTCACCGACAGCCTCGGCCACGCAACCGAATACCACTACGACGAGCAGCAGCACGTGACCAAGACCGTCGATCCGCTCGGCAACACGACACGGACCGACTACGACGAGGCCGGCCGGGTCATCGCCCGCACCGATGAGATCAACAGAACCACCCGCTTCGACCTCGACGCGCACGGCAACCCCCTCCGCATCACCGAGCCCGACGGCACCACCATCGAGCTCGACTACACCGAACTCCGCCAGCTGGCGGCAGTACGGCGCGGCGACACCGTCCTGGCTTCGTTCGCCTATGACACTCGCGGCAACGTCCTGACCACCACCGACGCATCCGGCGCTCGGACCACACGGCAGTACGACGACCAAGGACGACTGGTCTCGGTCACCGACCCCCTCGGCCAGACGCGACACACGACGACCAACTCGGCCGGACTCATCACCGCGATAACCGACGCCGCGGGCCAGACCGTCCGTGCCACCTACGACGCCTTCGGCCGCGTCATCGCTGCCACCAACTCACTCGGCTTCATCAACCGCTTCGAATACCGCACCGAAGGCGAGATCACCCGCCGCGTCCACCCCGACGGCGCGGTCGAGACATGGGCCCACGACCCTGAAGGCTTCGTCGTCGAGCACCGCGATCGAGCCGGAGCGGTGACTCGATTCGAGATCGGTGCCTTCGGACAACTGGCCGGCAAGACTCTGCCCGACGGAGAAGTACAACGCTTCGCCTACGACACCGAGCTGCAGCTGCTGGCAGTCACCATGAACGGTGCAACCTGGCGATACCGGTACGACGAGGCCGGGCACCCTGGTCGGCGAGACCGATTTCAACAACCGCAGCTTCACCTATCGGCTCGACGGAGCCGACCAGCTGCTGGAAACCATCGATGCCGCCGGCCGTACCACCGCCTGCACCTACGACGTACTCGGCCGGCTGGTCGAGCAGGTGAGCCACGACGGCACTGCCACCGCCCTGACCTATGACGATGCTGGCCTCCTCAAGCGCGTGGCCAGCCGCGGCAGTGTCCTGGAGTACAGTCACGACGTCACCGGGCGCGTCCTGAGCGAAACCGTCGACGGGCGGACGACTGCGTACACCTACGACGCCCTGGGCCGCCGCACCAGCCGCACGACTCCCACCGGCCTGGTCTCGACGTGGACCTACGACGCCAACAACCAACCGACCGGCCTCACCAACCCGTTCGGTGAGCTGGCCTTCGCCTATGACGCGGGGGGCCGGGAGACCTCCCGCCACTTCGGCGGCGGGGCAGTGCTGACACAGTCCTGGGACGCCTGCGACCGGCTGGCCACACAGGCGATCTGGGCCCGCGACCTGACCGGCCAAGACGGTGAGGGCGCGTACACCAACATCCAGGAACGTCACTACGGCTACCGTGCGGACGGCATGCCGACCGTGGTCACCGACCGCCTGCGCGGCCGGCGGGACTTCGAACTGACCCCGGCAGGACGCATCACGCGCGTCAGCGCCGAGTCCTGGAACGAGAGCTACGCCTACGATCCCCTCGGCAACATCACCCGGGCCCACGACACCCGCATGCCGGACAAGGCGTCCGCCGGTGAACGCGCCTACAGCGGCACGCTCCTGCGCTCCGCGGGCCGCACGTCCTACGCATACGACGACCGGGGCCGCCTCGTCCACATGCTGGTGCGCACCCTCTCCGGGCAGCGCCGGGAATGGCGGTACACCTGGAACGCCGAGGACCAGCTCGTCCGCGTGGATACCCCTCGCCGCGGATCGTGGACGTACACCTACGACCCGCTGGGCCGTCGACTCAGCAAGCAACGACTGGTCGAGGGGGACGGACACCAGGCAGCGGCGGAGGAAACCGTCTTCGTCTGGGACGGCACACAACTGATCGAGCAGTACAGCGTGCTGCCCGACGGCAGCTGCCGCACTCTGACCTGGGACTGGGAGCCGGGCACCTGGACGCCGCTGTCCCAGACCGAGCGCACCTGGCACCTGGACCGGCCAGCTGACCAGAGCCTGATCGATGAGCGTTTCTACGCGATCGTCACGGACCTGACCGACACTCCCAGCGAACTGGTCACCCCCGATGGGCGAATCGCCTGGTCCAGCCACACCGACACGTGGGGAGAAGCGATTCGAGGAACGGGCCGCAGGAACCGTGTCTGTCCGCTGGGGCGGCCCGGCCAGTACCACGATGACGAGTCGGACCTTGAGTACAACTACTTCCGCTACTACGACCCCGCCACCGGCCGGTACCTCAGCCCCGACCCGCTCGGCCTGGACGGCGGTCCCAACCCACACTCGTACGTCCCCAACCCCTTCTTCTGGATCGACCCCTGGGGCCTGGCCAAACGCCAACCCCAGGGATGGGGCGGTTCGCACTCCAGCCTCAGGCCGAGTAACTGGACGGACGGCAGTGACACCAACAGCTATGAGCGCAACCACGTGCCGGCCAGGGCGGCGTACGTGGGGGTCGGTGGGACACAGCTGGGCTACGGCGCCGGGCCCGCGATTCGGATGGAGTACGACGACCACCGCAACTTCATCAGCACCGGCTCCGGCAGGGCATCCGACCAGTGGCGCGCGGACCAGCGAGCGCTCATTGCCCAAGGAAAATTCGACGAGGCCATGAAGAAGGACATCGACGAGATCCGGCGCGTCCACGGCACGAAGTACGACGCCGCGATCAAGGAGATGGTCGACCACTTGCCGCACAACAAGGGCTTCCAGAAATACCTGTCGGACAACGGCTGGAAGATCCGAACCTGTCTCCTAAAATGAGCCACATGGACTTTGAACTGGATCCCCCGAACGGCGTCACCGGCTTCCCCGTCGGGGCAGCCGCCGAAACCGTACGCGCAGCTGCCGCGCAACTGGGTGAGGTCAAGGTGCAGGACGACGGGTCCGCCGACCCGAGTCACTACATGAAGGTTCTTGCCCTGCATCCGCAGTTCGAGATCGTCTTCCACATCGAGGACGGGAAGACCCTCACGGCAGCCGAGATGTGGATCCCGCGCCCCGGTCCAGAAGAGATCACTGTGCGCTTCCGCGGAATCGATGTCTTCCGAACTCCCGCCCGCGAACTACTGAAGCAGTTGGAGGAGATGGGTCTGACCGTGCTGGACGAAACTCTCTACGCCTTCGTCCCGCGGCTCTCCATGGGTTTCACCCGGGTAGCCGGTCATGACGTTCCGCTCGACACCGATGGTGAGCCGCTCTACTTTCAGGCCGTCTTGACCGGACCTTACGACTACTACGACTACAAGCTCGCGTAGGTCGACCCGGATCGGCTCCCCGAAAGTTCAGTTGACGAGGCCAGCCATCGCCACTTGTGTCGCCGGGCACAGGCATGCCGGCTGCGTGTCTCATCGACAGCCAGAGCGTCAAGACCTCCGCCACCGTCCCCCTGACCAGCCAAGGCGTCGATCCGGCCAAGAAGATCATCGGCCGCAAACGGCACTTCGTCACCGACACACTCGGTCTTCTTCTTGCCGTCGCCGTCACCGCCGCAAGTGTTCACGACTCCGCGGCCGGCACCCACCTCCTGGCACAGGTCGCGGAGCAACACCCCGCTGTCACCAAGGCCTGGGCCGACAACGGCTACAAGACCAAAGCGGTGGAACACGCCGCCCAGCTCGGCATCGACCTCGAAATCGTTCAGCGCGACCCCACGGTCCGCGGCTTCCGCGTCCAACCCCGCCGCTGGGTCGTCGAACGCACCCTCGGCTGGCTCATGCACCACCGACGCCTGACCCGCGACTTCGAAACCCACCCCCGCCGGTCAGCCGCCGTGATCCAACTGGCCGCCATCAACCTCATGACCCGCCGCCTTGCACAGGAGACCACACCCAACTGGCGCGACAGCTAGGCCAAAGCAGACATCGGAGAACCAAACGCTCCTTGAGACGGCGCGAGGGGCTGTGCCGTGCCGTGCCGTAATGGCTGACCTTGCCTGGCATGCTCTTGTCGTGCCTGGTGGATCACGGCGTTGGGAGGCGTCCTGGGGCCGGTGGTTACGGTGCGCGGACGCGCCCGTCACAGCCCACCGAGGGCCGTCGGCGAGCCCACGACGGGGCCACTGGGTCTGATCCCAGCCGCCTTCATGCGCGCTCGCTTGATCAGGTGGCCGGGGCGGCGCTCAATCTACTCGGGCACGAAGCGGCCAGTCGCCGGCGGTCATCCCTCAGAACATTCGAGGGTCAAACTGCCCTGGTCCAGTCGCTTTCGACCAGTGAGGAGCAGAGTCGTCGCGCACAAGTGAGGCAGGCGCATAGGCTGCGGCTCGTTCCGCTGGCGGAGGCGGTCGTATGGCGATGATGGTCGTCGGTTTTCGGCTCGGCAACGACGAGACAGGTCAGCAGCTGACCGCTGTGGTGACGCAGAGCGGTTACTTCCACAAGAACCACGGGATGTACGGCCGTCCCGGTCGGTACCGCTGTCACTATGACCCCCAGCGTCTCCCCCTTGAGCACCCCGTTCAGCGGTCAGTCGCGAAGCTCAGGGAACTCCATGGCACGCAACTTCGGAAGGGTCGTTCCCGCTCTCTGATTCCGCCCGCCAGCGTTCGCGTAGACGTGGACGAGCCGGACTCAACCCCGGAAGACGTCATCAACGCCTTCGTGGGAGCCGCCCCGAACGAGCCGAAGTCCTTGGAAGACGCCGTTCGAGCCTTCTACCGAGCAATTGGTGCTCCGATCCCGCCCCTTCGCCAGGACCGTGTTGCTCGTGCCTGGCAGGTCGCTCAGCCACGGAACTCGCGCGCCGCCCAACTCCTGCGGACACTCACCCACGGTGTGCCGGTTACGTACAGCCGCGGATCGGCTGGCTTCACCGTTTCCGTAGACGCAGTCCGCATCCGGGTCGGCGGTGCCGAAGGAGACCTCGACCGCGCAGGTGTGACTGAGCTGCACGCTGCCCTAGATGCCTGGCTACGGCTGAACGCGGGGAAGGGGGAGAGCATGCGCTGAGGGCTGTCGTTGAGCTAAGGGCCGCCCAAAGGAGAACGAGGACGGAACGGATCCGAGAGGGCCGAACTTGGCGACTGTGCCAGGCGGGTTCGCCAAGACAACTGATGGCGTCGACAGGGGAAGTGTTCGCGCAGCCACAACGACGCGTCGGGACGACGCGGTCCTCGCTTCCGCCCTTCGGCGCAACGCCCGCAACGTCCGCCGACCGCTCACTCTCCTCGGACGCACCTCATCGCGAACCGGACAATGAGCAACCTGCCTGTGGAGTTCAGGTGTTGCTCGGCCAGGTGAGGCGGCGAGCGAAGTGGGCCCAGGCGGCCAGCACCATGAGCGTGGCGGTGAGCCCGCCGAGCGTCATGACTGTAGAGGGAGAGGTCCGGTCCACCACCACGCCGCCCATCAGCGCGCCAAGTGAGATGGTCGCCTGGAAGGAGGCGGTGAAGAGCACTGATGCTGCCTCGGGTGCATGTGGTGTTGCCTTGGCGAACCACGTCTGGGAAGAGACCGGAACGGCACCGTAGGCAGTACCCCAGACAAGGAGAAGGGCCACGACGCCGACCTGCCAGCGTCCCAGGATCGGCAGCAGCAGGGTGGCAGCCGCGATCATTGCAGCCGCGAGACCGAAGGTGACTCGGGGACAGCGTGCGACCACGGCCCCGCCCAGGAAGTTGCCGACGATTCCTGCGGCACCGTAGACCAGCAGGAATACGGTGATCAGTGGCGAGTTGGCATCGGTGATCTGCTCCAGGAACGGCGTGACGTAGGTGTAGGCCCCGAAGTGTGCCAATACGATGAGGAAGGTCAGCAGCAACGCGAAACGCGTGTTGACGGTCTTGAGCATGCCACGCAGCACATTGAGGCGGGTCGTCTGATGGGGCGGCAGCGGTGGGACAACCAGCACGAGCATGATCAGTACACCGACCGTGAAGGCACCCATCACGACAAAAGCGGTGCGCCAGCCGGCCAGGTCTCCGATGAACGTGCCGGCTGGTACACCCAGCACGGAACCGAGCGGTACCGCAGAGAAGATCACTGCCGTTGCGCGGCTGACAGCCTCGGTAGGCACCAGACGCTCGGCCAATCCGGCGGCGATCGACCAGAAGCCACCGATGACCACACCGACGACGACACGGGAGAGCAGGACAAGCCAGTACCCGGGTGCTGCGGCGGCCAGGAAGTTTGCCATGGCCAGCAGGAGCGTGAACACGCACAGCATCAGTCGACGGTCGATACGTGCTGTCGCCACGGTGACCACCGGTGCGGAGATGGCCGCGAGGAACCCGGGCATGGTCATCATGAGCCCAGCCATGCCGTCAGAGATGGCGTAGCTGGAGCCGATCTTGGTGAGCAGGCCGATCGGCAGGATCTCAGTTGTGACGATCGAGAAGATTCCCAGCATCACCGAAACCACGGCCAGCCACCCAATCAATGAAGGTCGGATCGGTGGACCGGCTTCGCCAGTGTGGTGCCTGGTCGCGGTGTTTGTCGATGCCATGGGGTCCGTCCTGTGAAGGGCCTGTCGTTTCGTGATCAATGCAACAAACTCCGCACGAGGAAAGCTGGCAGCCCTGCGACATCACCCTCGTAGGGCAAAGGTGATGTCGCAGAGCTGCTGACTTATCAGTGTCCACAGCGTCAGTGATTCCCAAGTTCAGATGACCTGGAAGTTGGCCATCATGGCCATGTCCTCGTGTTCGAGGTTGTGGCAGTGCAGCATGTAGCGCCCCTTGTACCCGTCGAACCGTACGAGGGCTTCCACCACCTCGTAGGGGCGGACGTCCACCGTGTCCTTCCAGCCTGCGTCCGCGGCAGCCGGGGGCCTGCCGCCCCGGGCGAGGACCTGGAACTGGGCCAGGTGCACATGGACGGGGTGGTGGAAGTCGCTGCTGAACCGCCACCGCTCCACGCTCCCCAGCCGTGGGGAAGCCAGGACCGCGTCCGTCCTGAACGGTCGGCCGTTGATGGTCCACATCTGCCGGTCGTCGTCACCGGTGTTCGTCCGGCGGAAGTCGAAGACCCGGATGGACGAACCGACCGGGCTTGCCTCCTTCGCCCTCCAGTCGGAGCCGGTAGCGGCGGGAGTTGGAGGCGTTGAGGAGGCGGAAGCGGTAGCGGGTGGCGGACACCTCCAGCGCGGGCCAGGGTGCGACGTTGACGAGTGGGACGTCGCCGAGCACCCCGTCGGGGAAGGCGTCGTGGCCGTGGGCCGGGTAGCGGAAGGAACCGTCTTCGTCAAAGGACCGGTCGCACAGCATCAGTGGGATGTCGCGATCGCCGCCGGGCAGGGGGAGTTGGTCCTCTTCCTCGTCGCCGATGAGGAAGAAGCCGGCCAGGCCGCGCCAGACCTGCGGGGCGCTGAAGTCCATGCGGTGGTCGTGGTACCAGAGGGTCGCGGCCCGCTGCGGCAGTGGGTACACGTAGCTACGGCAGCCGAAGGCCATTCGACCGCCGTGGCCGGCCGTCATGCCGTTGTGCGTGTTGCGTGGTTGTCCTGTTGAGCAACGGACGGCGGGAAGCAGTAGGTCGGTGGGGTAACCGTCGGACTCCGGTGGGGTGACGCCGCCGTGCAGATGCGTGACGGTGGGGACGGTGAGTTGTTGCGCACCTGAAGCACCGTCCTGCGCCCTGAGCGGGCGGCGAAGGTCGGGCCGGGGAAGATCCGGCGTAACCCCAGACCGTGGTCTTCCGGCCGGGCAGGATCTCGACACGGCCCTCGCGCTGCTCGACGTCATAGAAGTCCGCACCCCGCTCGCTGCGCACCGGCCGAGCCACCGGCGGCACCGGCAGCGGAACACCGAACGGTTCGGGCAACGGCCCTCTGCTGGCCAGGATCCGCCCGGTCGATGCCCCGGCGAGGTGGGGCCAGCCGGCCGCGCCCACCGTCACCGCCGTACCGGCACCGGCAGCCAGTCCCAGGAATCCGCGCCGACTCACACCACGGCCTCTCCCTCGGCCACCCCCACGGACCGGCCCGCCGGCGCCGCCGCCTGGATGCGACCGGTGAACGCCCAGTACGTCAGCACCGTCGCGCAGCCGAAGACCGCCATGCCCAGCGGTATGTGCCCGGCCAGTACCCGTGCCTCACCCAACCCCTGCTGCGCACTCACCAGGGCGACAAGCGCCGCACTGGTAGCGGTGGGCCAGCTGGGCCCGCGCAGCCGACGCCACACCACCACGGCGAGCACGGTCTGGATGACCGTGAGCGCGCTCAGCACACCGGCGTTGGCCGCGTGCCAAGCCAGCAGGTCGAGGTCCCCGGACACGAACAGGCCGGCCAGAGCTGCCTGTACGAGCGTGTCCAGGCACACCAGCACGGCGGTGCCCCGTAGCAGCCGCATCGGCCACTGGCGTTCGTATCCCTTGGGTGCGGTCACCGGGATCCGCCCCCGTTCGACACAGTCCTGTCCGACAAGGCCTGCTCGTACGCCTGGAAGCCGTCCTCGACGCCCAGGAAGATGTCGGTGAAGGTGAGGTAGCCCTCGCTGATGACGGGGGTGTCGCGCAGGGCCTCGACGAGGAAGTAGTACGCGCCCAGGTCATCGGTCTCCAGTACGGCGAAGTCCGAGACCCGCCCGGTGAACGCCTCGGCGTCGAAGAAGCGGGCCGTCACGCGATCCGCGTAAGCGGCGAAGATCGGCTCCAGATGCTCCCTACGCATCGCGTTGCGCTCCTCGCGCGACAGCGCCAGCCACCGCGGGGTGACTGTGTAGGTCAGGACGATGCCATACCTCATGCCGTGCTTCCTGCCGTGTGTCATACGGCTCCCCCCAAAGAGATTGCTAACACCGTTAACTTTCGAGAGAAGGTAAAGTGATAGGTGTTAACTTTGTCAAGCGGAAGGCGGGCAGGCCGCCGTGCCGAGCACTCCGGAAATGTCCACGGGCAGACGTCGTCACCGTGTCCGCGAAGAGGCGCTGGCCGAGATCCTGCAAACCGGCCGGCGACTGCTGGTCGAGGAAGGACCGGCCGCCGTCACGCTGCGGGCCATCGCCCGCGAGATGGGCATGACGGCGCCCGGCCTCTACCGCTACTACGCCGCCCACCGGGACCTGATCCAGGCACTGACCTCGTCCCTCTACGACGAGCTGGCCACAAGCCTGGCAGCAGCCCGCGACCACCACCCCGCCTCCGAACCGGGGCGGCAACTGGGCGAAGTGTGCCGCGAACTGCGTCGCTGGGCACTGGTGCACCCCCAGGAGTTCGGGCTGCTGTTCGCCAAGCCGCTCACAGACGCCGACACCGCGCCCGGAGCCGCCGCCCACGACCCGAGCTGGCGCTTCGGCGGCATCCTGTTGGAGCTGATGGTCCAGCTGTGGCGCCGCGGAAACATCCAGCCGCCCACCGACCTCGACCCGGTCTGGACCGCCCAGTTGGAGGAGGTACGCGAGCACCTCTCCGGCGAACCCGTGCCCCTGGAGGTCATCTACGTCTTCGTCTCCTGCTGGGCCCGTCTGTACGGAGCCGTAGCCGTGGAGGTCTTCGGCCACCTCGACTTCGCCCTGACCGACCCCGAACCGCTCTTCGACCACACCGTCCGCGACATCCTCACGGCGCTGGGCGAGTCTGCGCCGAAGACGAACGCTCCTTCCAGCGCCGATGGTTGGGCCTGACCGGGCGTTCGGCGCGCTCAGCCCGGTGGGTCTGCTGTAGGGGCCGCAGGCGGGGTGACGGTGAAGCGGGCGGGGCGACCTCCAAACGTCTCCGCAGGTGATGGAGAGCGGCGCGGTGTTCGCTTCTGGCTTTCGGAGGGCTCGATGGGCGTCTTGTTGATGACCTTGTCTGCCACGGCGGTCCAGATTCGCGGAGGTCGTCTGGGCTCGCCAAGTGCTCAAGAGCGCTCTGTAGATGCGGGCACAACTCCGCGGGGCTGTCGCTCTCCCTGATGCCCAAAGTGGTTCGGGCATCGTTGAGGAAGACGACAGGCCGGCCGAAGACGCTCTGGGAGAGTTCGTTCCGCTCACTTGCTTGGCTGAGGTGGCTTGGGAGCCCACGTGGAGGTCGACGGCTGGGGGAGGCGAGACGGTGCACCGAGGCCACCAGTCACCACCGCAGTGGCAGTCGCGTTGCGCACGGGAAGGGGCGGGCCGGCGCCGAACTGATCCCCGCGGGTGCGGGGACGATTCCATAGGGGCGGGCGGGCCTACGTGTCCAGCCACGGACGTGTCGACTGTCGGCGCGGGACGGTGCCGGCAGCCACCGAGCAACAGGGCGTGTCCCCATAGGGGCCTTGCTGAAGGGCAGGCGCCACCCTTTTCGGCGTCCGCATGGGCGTGGTTCGCAGATGCCCGTGCCGGTTCCGCCCAGGCCACTGGTTGACCAGTGCGAGCCGTTGTTCGTAGGGCAGGGGTGGTGTCCAAGGATGGTTGGCCGATGCTGCTGCATCCCACCCGTCAGGGGGGCTTCGAAGCGTGATCGAGCTGTCTGGCACTCTCGTCCTGGCCCATCGTGCCATCGCATAGGGGAACCAACCCGAGCAGGTGGCGCCACTGCAGGAGGGTGGAGCAGGATGCCGTCGACGAAGCCGCCCACCCCCACCCCGAGCACCGGGCCCGGCAACTGGATACTCGCCGGTTGCGCCATGCCGCCCCTGGCCTCACCCATCGTGGTGGCCATCGCTCGTCTCCACCCCCGTTGGCGGCGTGCGGGAAGATGCCGCAGCCGCAGGTTCCCCTCCCGAGCCGCACTCACGAGCCCGCCATCCGGCCCAACCATGGCCGCATCCTGAGGTCACGCCGTGTCCTCAGCGTCCTTTCCGGACTAAGGGGTCGTCCTGACGATTCCAGGCCCACCGGGGCGGTGCTGCGCGGGGATCCTCAGCGAAGGCTGCGTGGCGCCAGTGCCGATCGGAACCGAGGGTTGATACTCGCCCAATATGACACTTTGGGCCGGCGGTAGACCGGTCTGAGGCAGACCGGCCGGTCGTGCGCCGTGAGGACGTAGCTGCTGGCCGTCTTACCCCGCCCGGTGCGGGTGAGGCCTTCCATCAGCTCCGGGTCGTGCCGATGACAGGTCCGTTGACCCGGGCGCGGACGGCCGGTGAGGGCCGATGATTCGTGCCTCCGCCCGGGCGCTGTCCTCCTCACCCGGTAGACCGAGGCGGTCGAAGGAAAAGCGCCGGCATATCCGGAAATTGTCATGGCGGCCTCGCAGGTGCTGCCGCGTACGGCGAAGTCACGTTCAGGAGTGCAGCGGGGGCGCTTCCGCGGTCGTCATTGCCTCGCCAAGAGCGGATCGAGGCCGCCGAGGCCGTTGCCTTCGTCGGATCCTGGCTGCCGAGGACGACGATGGTGCCGGTGCCGGCCAACTGCGCGGTACCAAGCAACGGAAAGAGGAAGGACGCACCGGTCATGAAGACAAAACCACGTCAGGGCTCAGAAAACTCGCGGCATGTCGCACACTCCAGGGCATCGTGCGGATGATCCGTGTCGCGACCGGCCGGACCGGGCCGCATTTCAAGAGCCGGTCGCGAAGGGCTGCATGCGTGCGATCAGCACGGCGACATCGTCCGGGTCGGCGGGGAGCCGGAGTTCGTGAAGGAGCCGGTCGCAGGTCTCTTCCAGGGTGGGGTCGGGTGCGTCGAGCAGGCGTAGGAGGGTGTTGAGGCGTTCGTCGATGGGGTGATGACGGACTTCGACGAGGCCGTCGGTGTACAGGACCAGCCGATCACCAGGGCCGACGGGGAAGATTGTGGTCACGAAGGGGACGCCGCCGACTCCGAGTGGGGTGCCGGTCGGCAGGTCGAGCAGTTCCGGGTGCTGCCCGCTGCGGACCAGGACGGGGGGCAGATGGCCGGCGGTGGCGAGGTGGCACTCCGCGCGGTGGGGATCGTAGACGGCGTAGACGCAGGTGGCTATGTACTGCTCAAGTCCTGAGGTGATCTTGTCGAGGTGTTGGAGGACCTTGGCCGGGTCGAGATCGAGGTCGGCGAAGTCGCTGGTGCCGGTGCGCAGGCGGCCCATGGTGACGGCGGCGTCGATGCCGCTGCCCATGACGTCACCCACGACCAGTGCGGTCTTGTCGCCGTCGAGCGGGAGGACGTCGTACCAGTCGCCGCCGACCTCGTAGGCGGCCTGTGCGGGCCGGTAGCGGGAGGCGACGTCCAAGCCGGGGAGATGGGACGGGTGCTCCGGGAGCAGGCTGCGCTGAAGGGTCTCGGAGGCATTGCGCACCGTCTGGTGCGAGCAGGCGTTGTCGATGCACACGGCGGCGCGGGAGGCCAGCTCACCGGCGAGGGCGAGGTCGTCCTCGCTGAACGGCTGGGGGTTGCGGGCGCGGCTCAGCCCCAGGAAGCCGAGGATCTGGCCGCGGGCGGTGAGCGGGAGCAGCATGTAGGAGTGCACGCCGGCGCGGGCCAGCAGCGTGGCGGCGCGGTCGTCGCGGGCGATGCGGGCCAGGGCGGCGTCATCGATGTGGGAGATCAGGATCGGTCGGCCGGTGCGTACGCATTCGGTGGGGAGCCGGTCGGCGTCGTAGGAAGCGATCTGGCCCGGCGGGTCGGTGGCCTGGACGGCTTCGGTGACGTAGGCGGCGTGCACCGCGAGGGCGCGGAAGAGCGCGGGGCCCTCACCCAGGGGCGGGCGATGCTCGTCGAGGACGGAGTCGAGGACGTCGACCGTGGACATGTCGGCGAGCTCGGGAACGGTGACACCGGCCAGCTCGCGGGCGGTCTGTTCCACCTCCAGGGTGGTGCCGATGCGCGCGGAGCCGTCGGCGATGAGCGCCAGACGCCGGCGGGCCTCGGCGGCCTCCGTGGCCGCCTGATAGCGGTCGGTGACATCCACCACCAGGTCAGCCACGCCGAGAACCCGTCCCTGAGGATCGTCCAGCCGGTACAGCGAGATGGACCAGGCGTGCACGTGTGGGTCAGCGGGAGTGTGGCCGACGATGGTGTACTCGTCGACCAGGGGAGCCCCGGTCTTGAGGACCTGCCGCATCCCGGCCTCCGGCCCCTCGAACTTCGCCGAGGTCATGATCTCGCGGTAGTGCCGGCCCAGATGGTCTTTCGCGGGAATCCCGTGCATGCGCTCCAGAGCGGGGTTGACGGCCACGTACCGCAGATCGGTGTCGAGGATCGCCAGTCCGATGGGGGACTGGGAGATCAGCCGGGTGGACAGGGCGAGGTCCCGTTCGACCTCCCGAAGCCTTGACCTGTCGGTGGCCAGGCCAAGGGCGTAGAAGTCGCCGAGGTCGTCCAGCAACCGCATGTTGCGGAACTCCACCAAGCGAGTGCTGCCGTCCTTGTGCTCGACGGGGAAGGCCCCCGCCCACCGCTCCCCGGTACCCATGACCTCGTCGAACACCTTGATCATCAGATCCCAGTGCTGCTCGTGAACGAGCAGCGGCGCAGCGTACTGCCCGAGCGCCTCCTCAGCGGTATAGCCGAACAACTCCTCGGCTTCCGGACTCCACAAGACGATCCGCCCATCGGCATCCAGCAGCACCGCAGCTACACCGAGAAGGTCCATCAGCCCACTCGGCAGCGAGGATCGCCCCTCCGGCTGACCGGTGCCAGCCGGATGCCCATCGGCTGTGCTCACACGGGCACTCCTTCCATACGCCGGACCACAAGGGCCTCTGCTCGCGCCGGCCCGCGGCCCTGCTCCGTACCTGTGGAGTGCGTTGGCTTCCATGGTCCACCTTGGAGCGGCCGCGCGCTCACGCACTGGAGCAGGATGGTCCCCACCCCTTTCCCAACTTGATCATTCGTCGTGAGCACTGCCTGGAGTCAGCGGCCACCTGGTGGCCTCGGCGGCCATACCGCGCACACCATGCCGGCCATGCACCACTCGGGTTTCGGCATGCTGGCGGCCCACCTGCTGGCGGGCCTGGTGTGTGCGTGGTGGCTGCATCGTGCTGAGCGTGCGGTGTTCGCCCTGCTGGCGGCGCTGGCCGCCGTCGCCGACCGCTCGCTGCACCGGCTGATGCGCCTCCTCGTCACGGGTGTCACGGTGCCCGTGCCGGCTGGCGGGTCCCGGCGTTGCCGGCGGCCCGTGGCGTGCGGACCACTGCACCTGGCGGTGGTCCGGTACGTGGTCGTCCGCCGCGGCCCCCCGCTGTCTTTCTCGTACTGATCCCCGCGTGTCGTGCGGGCTCCGTAGGCCGGGGCCCGAGCGCTGCCGTGCCCTGCGCGGCGCACGCGGCTTCCCGGAGAGCGCCTCGCGCGCCTGCCCGCTGGGCGGTCGCGCTTGTCCCCACGGCCCTCCGGATTCCTCCTGCCCTCACGTGCGGTTTCGGCGCTGACCGGCCGCGCGGTACGACGAAAGACACACCGCAATGACGCACGCCCCGAGCCTGTCCGAAGACAGCTCCGAAGACAGCTCCGAGGACAGACCGGACCGCACGCCGGAGCCCGAGCCGGACGGCGGCAGCGACCGCGTACGGCTCCCCGCAATCAGCTGTCCCCTCGCCGGGACTTCCATGCTGCTGATCCTGACGCTGGACTGGCTGGTGATCCGCCGGCTCGCTCCGCTGCGCCGCTTCTTCGGCTGAGCAACGAGACGGGGTGGGGAGCACGCGCCGACCGAGCGGCGCGTGTTCCCCGCCCCGAGCGGAGGCGAACGCAGGTTGTGCGCATAAGGCAAAGCCATGAGCGGCGCCTCTTGCAGTGGCGCGAAGGTCCTCGTTGTCTCAGACCGGCGAGGCGGTCAGGCGGTCCAGTGCGCCGGCCTTTGCCTGGGTGACGAGGTCGGCGAACTGGTCCTCGCTCATCTGCACGTGCTGCCTGAAGTCGAGACGTAGTTCTTGTCGGCCCGGGACGATGATGGGGCGCGGGAGCCAACGGGCGTGTTCGTACGACTCTCTGCGGCGGGCCTCGTGCGGTGCGTGGTCCGGCATGGAGGGAGAGTGCCGTGCACGCAGATCGGTCGTCCCTGCCGTCCTCGATACCGTCGGCTGCCGGGAGTGTTGGTGGTGCGGGCTCCCAGCCGGGGTGCGGGGCCGGTGGTGACCCTGTTGCTGACCTCGGCGATGGCTTTTTCCATGCTGCAGCTGTTTCTGGTCAGGGCGTTCGGTCCGCGGCTGGTGGCGGATCTGGATATGAGCCGCGCCATGTTGGGTTGACGACGACGGCGGGGTTCGGGGCCGCTGCCGCGTTGTCTCCGGTGGCGGGGCGGGCGCTGACCGAGCACGCCAAGCGCGAGGCGCACCCCGAAGCCGTCGAACAGGCCCACGCCGACTTCACTGCCCTCCAGGTCGGCGAAGTCCCCGGACCCCGCGCCGCTACTCCTGACCGAGCGTCATGCTGATTTCAGAGTGCTACTCGTCACTTCGCCGTAGCTTCGGGAGCACAGGGCCGGTTCGGGGAGCATCCGTCGTGCACCGGGTGGACGCCCTGGTCGGCCAGCCGGCGCTGTGCCGCATCCGAACGAAGTGGCCTGCGGCCGCGGGCCGAAGGCTGGGAGGCGGATGTGGCTGGCGGCCGGGTTCTCGCCCGCCGGGCCGCGCTTTAAACTGCGACCGCTCCGAAATCTGGCGATCTTCTGGAGGGTGCGCAGGATGAGCCGAGCTCTCATGACCGCATTGGCTGCAGCGGCGTTGGTCGTGTCCGGGGGCAGCACCACCGCCTCCGCTTCCGATGACCCGCCGCGAACCACGCACGGTCCTTGCCAGTACACCCAGACCCCGGACGAGCCGGCGGCGCGGTGGGTTCCCCTGCCGCCCGATCCGCGGCACACCCCCAGTCACGGCACGGTCGGTATGGCTGTTCGGACCAGCCAGGGCCCGCTCCCGCTGCGGTGGCCTACTTGGCGGCCCAGCACCCCAAGTTGTTCCGGTTCCCCTCCGCCGCCCTGCGCGGCGCGTCCGGCGATCCCAGCAGACCGTACGGCAGATACCCGGACCGGACACCGAGTTCCCACCCATGGACCTGGACGGCGAGGCAGGCCAGGGCGAGGGTGCCGAGGGGGAGGAGGGCCCGGGGCGCGGGATCACCGGCATCGGCCTCGACGCTCTCCCGGTACGCGACCAGCCGGGCGACGAGGGCGTCCTCGAAGGCGTGCTGGTCGTCGTCGAGGAGTACGCGGAGCAGCCGCTGGTCCGCGCTCAGCGCGCCGACCTCGTCGAGCCGCCGGGCGGCCTCCGCGCGCTCCCCGGCGTCCGGCTTGCGCAGCGGAACCGTGGGCCAGTCGCGGGGCAGATGCCCGGACGCCTCGGTGAGATAGGGGCACAGGGCGTCCATGGCGGCGAGGTCGGCGGGGTCGGAGACGGAGGTGTACCGGTTGTAGGGCACGCCGTCACGGATGGCGGGCGCGTAGTCGCCGCGCAGCAGCAGCCCGGTGACCCGCTCCCAGTCCTACACATGCCCGCTGACGACACACATCTCGAACATGTCGAACCAGGTCCGCGCGGTGGGCGCCTCGTTGACGACGTTCCGGAAGGTGATGGGCCCGTCCCCGAACTCGTCGTCGTCCGGGTCCGTGCTGATCTTCTCTCCGATGAGGGGGAACCTGAGTTCCTGGTCCCCATCCGGGAAGCACATGATGCTCAGCACTCCGTGCACACACTCCGCGGCGGTGACGGCGACCGTGCCGGCCGCAGCATCGAGCCCCGGCTCCGTCACCGCTCGCGCGGCGACATGGTCGAGCAGTTCGTCCGCCATGGCCCGGATCAGCGTCGGCGAGATGCTGCCGTACCGCAGCGAGTGCCACCGCGTGTAGGCCCGCCCGTCGATGTTGTCGAGCGCCTCGGCCAACCGCTGCTCGCCGACATGATGGCATGTCACATTCCGCACGTACCCCGTCCCTTCATGACCTCCACGACTGGACGAAGCACGTTATCAACGGGCACTGACAGCACACCTAGGGGCTGTTGCGTAAGTGGATCACGTGGTGAAGTGATCACCCGCCATGGAGCGTGGAGATCTGACCGATAGCCAGTGGGTGAAGCTTGATCCGCTGTCGCCGGTAAGTAAGAAGCCTGGTCGACCACCGAAGTGGACGCGTCGGCAGCTGATCGACGGCATACGGTGGCAGGTCAGGACCGGTGCACCGTGGAGGGATGTCCCGCAGCGGTACGGGCCGTGGGAACGGGCCTACGACTTGTTCCGGCGTTGGCAGCGTGGCGGTACGTGGAAGCAGATTTTTAAACAGCCGCAGGCCGAGGCCGATGAGAACGGCCTGATCACTTGGGACGTGAGTGTGGACTTCACGATTGTCCGGGCTCACCAGCACGCGGCCGGAGCGCGCAAAAGGGGGACCTGCGGAAGCAGCCTCCCGGTGGCGTCGACGTTGAGCCTGGCGACCACGGCCTGGGGCGCTCGCGTGGCGGGCGCCCGCCCAAGTTCGACAAGGCCGACTACAAGGAACGCCACGCGGTGGAGTGCGGGATCAATCGCCTCAAGTGCCACCGGGCCGTGGCTACTCGCTATGACAAGCTCGCGGTGCGGTTCGAGGCGACCGTGCTGGTCGCCGCCATCGACGAGTGGCTGTGACCGCCACACGCCGAGGAGCTCAGTCGGCGTCGGGGACCACCTGGGCGAACGAGGTGACGAACGCGGTGATGAGTCGGGCGAACTCGGACCGGTCGGCGTCCGACCAGTCCGCCATCACCCGCGTGAAGATCTCCTGCCGGAACCGGTGTGTGCGGTTGAGCTGTTCCCGCCCGGAGTCGGTCAGAGCAAGCAGCGTGCGCCGGGCGTCGGACGGGTCGGTCCTGCGGTCCAGCCACCCTTCCTCGACGGTACGGAGCACCAGTCGGCTCGCCCTCGGTTGATCAACACCCAGCGCGGCGGCGACGTCCGAGACGGAGCACGGCTTGTCACGGTCCTCGATGGCGTCCAGCACATTGAACAGCGTGGGGTCGATCGGCTTGCCGCCGTCGGGAGGCGCCAACCGCCCCAGCGACCGGCGGGTCTGGCTGCGGCGGATCGCCACCATGGCCCGTTCGACGTCGGCAATCGCCTCGTCCCGTTTCCTCTTCGACGTACATGCTAGATGACAATAGTTGTCAAAAGACATGCATTGGGGGATTGCCGTGACCGACCTGACTCAGCTGCCCAACGTCCGCGAGCAGCGGCCGCTCGGCTACTGGTTGAAGCACATCGACGGGGCGATCGAGGAGAGCCTGGGACGGCTGTTCGCCACGGACGGCCTGAACCGGCGGGGGTGGCAGGTGCTGAACACCATCTCGTACGACCCGATCACCTCACCCAACTCGACGAGGCCATGGCCGCCTTCCTGTCCGCCGACGAGCCAACCATGCGCCCATACATCGATCAGTTCGTCGAGCGCGGCTGGGCGCACACGACTGACGACGGCACGGTGGCGCTGACCGACGCGGGCCAGCGGGCGCACCAGCGGGTTTCCGAGCAGTCCGGAGCCCTGAGGGTTCGAATGATGGAGTGCCTCTCGCCCGAGGAGCACACAATGTTGATGGAACTGCTCCAGCGGATCGCCACCCACCTTGACGCCCTGGCGGTC
Source organism: Streptomyces sp. NPDC048197 (assembly GCF_043202395.1). Classification (NCBI taxonomy): domain Bacteria; kingdom Bacillati; phylum Actinomycetota; class Actinomycetes; order Kitasatosporales; family Streptomycetaceae; genus Streptomyces; species Streptomyces sp. NPDC048197. Next base: position 75,272 of record NZ_JBIDAJ010000023.1, on the reverse strand, counting down.
GAAACGCCCCGTCAGTAGCCGTCAGCGCACCTCTCTCTGCGAGATGCTGGTTATCCACCTGGATAATCACCCGAAAATGCTGGTCGCAGTCATCCATAATCGGCTGCGACCAGCACTTTCGCAACCCTCCCTAGTTCCGTCACCGCCGGGGGCGGGTCCGACTTCGTGCAGGCGGATGGCGGCCACGGGGGTCACGGCGGCGACTGGGCCCCTACGCAGGCAGGACCGGAATGCCTGGCGAGGGCGGAACCCACGGCAACGTCGGCGGCGCAGGGGCTTCGCGGGGAGGGCGGCATCCCGGCCGACGGCGGTATCGGCGGTGCTGCGCCGACGGCGGCCTGTCATCAAAGCGAAGGCACGGGCAGCCGCACCGAGCCCGGCGGAGTCGGCACGGCAGGTGCCATCGGCTACGACGGAACCAGCGGTGGGGGCAAGGCCAGCGGCTTCGGCCAGGAGGGCGCAGGCGCTGCGGGTGGCCAAGGCGGGGCCGGAGGCGCCGGGTTCACCTCCGAGGGCTTCGCCTACGGCGCCGGCACGCCAACACGGCAGAGGTGGTACTCCAGGCACCACGGACTCTGGGCCGACCCGTCGGACAAGGCCCTAAGTCGCGGCAGACACTGTGTCCCCCGCAGGTTGTGTCGCTTTGAACGGAGGCCGTGCCTCGGCGTTGTGTCGCGTTGCGCCGAGGCATCGTGTTCCATTCCCGGGCTCCCATGGTGATGGAGGTCATGGGACGTGGTGTTGGAGTTTCCCCGCCAGGGAGGTTGGTTTGGCGGTCCCCCTCCGTGGGACTACGCGGTGGCAGGCAGGACGTGATCGCCGATCTTGTCGGTGCTCAGGCACAGGGAGCAGACCACGGCGTCGTGGGTGGCACACGCGGCCAGGTCCGGGCGCTCGTAGGGCTGGTGGCAGACGTGGCAGTCGAGGGTGGCCGCGCTCGGGTTGCCGTCCTCGTCCAGCGGTGGCTCGTCGATGCCGTCGTCGGTGCGGCGCAGGTAGTACTTGCCCTTGGTCACGACCGCCATCAGCGGGGTGAGGACGAAGGCGATGACGGCCGCGGCGACGGGGGAGTACGGCTGGAGGGTGTCTCCCAATGAGTGGAAGTACAGGGCGATGGACAGCCCGGAAGCGGCGACGAAGGCCACTACACCCACGGGGTTGACGGCGTAGAGCATGCCGCGGCGGAACTCCGGCTGGAGCGGGGACAGCTTGAGGACGTACTTGTTGATGCCGATGTCCGTGGCCACGGTGACGACCCAGGCGATGGCGCAGTTCGAGTAGAAGCCCAGGATGCTGTTGAGGAAGCTGAACATGTCGGCTTCCATCAGGGCGAGCGCGAAGCCGAGGTTGACCAGGACGAAGACCATGCGGCCGGGGTAGTGCTTGGTGATTCGGGTGAAGGAGTTGGTCCAGGCGAGGGAGCCGGAGTAGGCGTTCGTTACGTTGATCTTGATCTGGCTGATGACCACGAGGGCCACGGCCAGCGGCAGCACCAGCCAGGACGGCATCATCGCGTCGAAGGCGCCCGTGAACTGCTGAATCGGCTCGGGGGCAACGTCCCGGCCAACCTTGGCAAGGATGTACACGGCGAGGAAGACACCGATGGCCTGCTTGAGTGCGCCCAGCACCACCCACCCGGGTCCGGCCATGACGACTGCGGTCCACCAAGTGCGCTTGTTCACCTCGGTCTTGGGCGGCATGAAGCGCAGGTAGTCGATCTGCTCGCCGATCTGCGCAATGAGCGACAGACACACGCCCGCCCCGAGCAGCACGGAGGCGGTGGTGACGCCACCGTCGCCGTCGGTGCCGGTGTAGGCGAAGAAGCGGTCGACCGTGCCGGGGTCGGTGGAGATCAGGTAGACCAGCGGGCCGACCATCAGCAGCAGCCAGATCGGGGTCGTCCACACCTGGAGCTTGCTGAGCGCCTTCATGCCGTAGATCACCAGGGGAATGACCATGATCGTGGAGACCAAGTAGCCGAGCCACAAAGGCAGTCCGAGGCCCAGCTTGAGGCCCTGGGCCATGATCGAGCCTTCGAGTGCGAAGAAGATGAAGGTGAAGCTGCCGAAGATGACGCTGGTGAGGACCGAGCCGTAGTAGCCGAAGCCGGAACCGCGGGTGATCAGGTCCAGGTCGATGTTGTAGCGGGCGCCGTAGTAGGCGAGGGGGAAACCGGTGACGAAGATGACGACGGCGGCCACGGCGATCGCCACGAGCGCGTTGCTGGTGCCGTGGGCGAGGCCGATGCCGGCGCCGATGGAGAAGTCGGCCATGTAGGCGATGCCGCCGAGGGCGGTGGTCGCCACGACCATGGGGGTCCAGCGGCGGTAACTGCGGGGCGCGAAACGGAGGGTGTAGTCCTCCAGGGTCTCCTTGACTGCCTGGTCGGCGGCGGGCTTCGCTGCTTCTGGCGTCGTCTGCGGTGACTCGGTGGTAGTCATGCCACGTCTCCCGGTGGGGCTGGGTGCGGGTGCGGTGATGCAGTGGGAGCCCCGCGTGGCGTCATCGGCAGAACGGGGAAGCCGGCGGGCCGTCAGAAGCTGTCTCTGGCAGCCCTGAATGCGACGGTGATCCCACGGCCCGCCACGCTAGAAAGCGGTTGTTACCACCGATTCCCGTTGACGTGAACGCGATGTTTCCGCAGGTCCGGATCTTCAGAGAGGAATAGCGGCCAGAGCGTGTGCCGGGTGGCGGGGGCTGAGGAAGACCACGATGCCCTTGCCCTCGGGCGAGGGATGGGTGCCGCGGCGTGCCATGCGCAGGGTGCGGCGACGGGCGGTGCGGGCGGTGGTGCTGGAACTCATTGAAACGACGACCCGAAGTTGGCGAACAGCCGTGGTTGGCAGGCGCAGCCGTGCGAGCTGCAGACGTGGTGTCGGTGTGGTCGACGGCGGTGTGCGGCACTGCGTGGCCGGGCCCGCAGCAGTCTGTTCTGCAGGGCCTGGCTTGAGGGCCTGCGCGGCCCGGCACCTGCGCGCCGACGACGGTGGCACAGAGAGGTGGGCGCCCCGTGCGACGGTAGCCGTAGCCGTAGCCGTAGCCGTAGCCGTAGCCGTAGCCGTAGCCGTAGCCGTAGCCGTAGCCGTAGCCGTAGCCGCACGAGGCTGCCCGGGCGCTTCGGTTGACTTGTGCCTCAGCGGAAGGCGGCGATGTTGCGGGCGACCCAGCCGTTGAACGGGCGCGGGGCGCGGCCGAGGACTCGTTCCACGCCCGGGCTGATCCGCAGTTCGGCCGGGTTCGGGGCGGCGATGATGTCCAGGGTGTCGTCGGCGAGTTCCGCCGGTACCAACTGGGTCATCGCGGCTTTGGCCTCGTCGCGGGTGAGTTCGTGGAACCGCACCGGCGAATCGAGTGCGGCGGCGATGGCCTGTGCCTGCTGACGCGGCGTGATCACCTCGGGCCCGGTGAGCTCGTACACCCCGCCGGTGTGCCGGTCGTCCACCAGGCAGGCCGCCGCGACCTCGGCGATGTCGACGCAGTCGATGGGCACACCGCGGGACGTGAAGTCCTTGACCATCTTGTAGACGCCCTGGGTCTTGGCGTCGGACCAGTTCTCGATGTTGTAGTCGTTGTAGCAGAGCTTGGCCGCCGGGTCGGTGGCTCGGGCGGTGCGGAACGCCTCCTCGATGAAGCCGTTGCCGAGCACGTGCTGGAACGCCGAGCTGCGGTGCTGGCCGCTGCCGCCGTCGGCGAAGGCCTCGTTGACCACGTCCCAGGCGTAGATCTTGCCCTTGAAGTGGTTCATCTCCGTGGTGATGTGGTTCTTCATCACGCTGCGCAGGGTGTTGGCGTCGCTGATGGAGCCGACCCAGCCGGGGAGCTGGGAGTGCCAGACCAGGGTGTGGCCGCGCATCCGCTGCCCATGCGCCGAGGCGTGGTTGATGATCTGGTCGGCGGGGCCGAAGTTGAAGTTGCCGCGAGACGGCTCGGTGGCGTCCCACTTCATCTCGTTCTCCGGGGTGATCATGTTGAACTCCCGGTCGAGAATGCCGGCGTAGGTGGAGTCGCCGAGCCTGCCGGCGGCCACAGCCGTGCCGAAGTACCTGCCCGAGGGAGCCGCCTGCGTACCCAGGGTCGCGGCTCCGGCGGAGCTGGGGAGGAGCGTCATGACACCGGCCACCACCGCCGCGGCCGACAGTCCTATCGTCAATGTCCGGCGACGCCGGCCGAGCCGGTGTAGGCCTTTCATGATTCTCCTCGGGGGGCGCGGGTCACCCTGGGTGCCGTGATCGTGCGTGCATCGGCCTGTGCGGCCTGACCTGCCGTGGGGTGGGGGCGATGCAGGACGTGGGGCCGTCCCTGTGTGCCGGTCGCCCGGGGTTCGTGGGTGTGTCGCGTCATTGGGCGGGCTTTCTTCAGGGGATAGGTCAACGGGGGAAATCGGGAAACCTGCCACGCCGGCACGTCATGGTGAGCGGCGGGAAGGGCACCCCCCGAAGTGGAGGCTTTTGAACACGCGGTCTCGTAACAGAAAAGTCGTGCCGTCCGGACGATTGCTCAGTGATGCATCTCGCAGGCAAAAAGCGTTATGCCAAGCCCCGCGGTCTGGTCGTCCCTGTGGAAAGGGCACGCCGCACTGATCAACGGTGAAGGTTTTCGGAGTGGTATCGGTGGCGGTTGCGGCGATCAGCCTTCAGGCCGGTCACGGCGAGGCAGCCGTCGATGAATGCGGATCGAAGCTGGATTCGGCGCAGCACTCGTCCCACTGCCGGGTTGAGAACGGCGTGGTGCAGGATCGTGGTGCGGGATCGTGCTGCAGGATCACCGGCTGTCACTGCACGACTCGGCCCAGAATGCTCACGGAGCGGTTCTCAAGCCCAGGCCCTGCGCACGATGAAGGAAGCCTGGCCGGCGAAGGCCCGAGTGCCGTCGGAGCCATCGAGCCAGATGCCACCGTCGCGGTGGCGGAGGACCGATCCGGGATAGTTGTGCGCGTGCAGGGTCACCGACCCGGTGACCGACCCGGGGCGCGGACAGAAGGTGGCGTCTTCACGGAACAGTTCGCTGCCGTCGTTGGTGCTCAGCCGAAGCCGCAGGTAACGATGGCGCAGATAGCGGCCGTCGGCGCGCGGAAGGTGACGCACCGTGAGTCGGCCAGCCCCCCGACGACCGTGAAGGTGACCCGCTGCCGTGTCTGCGTGCTGCTGGACGCGGAGACTCGGCCGAGCGTCGCGAAGTCGCCGGCATACGTGAGGTACAGGGCGGTGTGGTCCACGGACTCCAGCGACTGTGCCCCCAGCGGAACAGCGCCTGCGACGGCGGACGGACTCACCGGGGACGGTCCGGCCGACGCGGTGGTGCGCGACGGGATCGGCGTGGGAGTGCCGACCGTGGGAGCGGCGATGACACCGGGCTCCCGATGCGCCGGTTCGGGCCAGGCCGCGTAGGTGGCGGTCCCGGCGATGAGCACCGCGCCGGTGGCGAGGCTCACCAACGGATGAGCGGTCACCGCGTGGAGTTTGCCGATCAGCGCGCTGTGCACACTGCCTCCCCCCGTCGCCGTGCCGACGGCGACATGCGCCGTGGCCAGCCCGGCGGCGCTCGCGGCCGTACCCGAGAGCAGGCCCTTGGCGGCCAGCGCGGCGATGAGTCCGGCCGGGACGGCCAGCGGCGCGAGGCTGAGGAGCAGTAGTTCGGCCGGAACCCGTTCTGTCGTCGTCGCCAAGCAGACCGGGCAGTCACGGGTGTGCCGCGCGATCCGCTTGCGCCACACCGATGCACGCAGACCGTCCCAGCCGACGATGGTCTCGTCCAACTGAGGACAGCGCGGGTCGGCCTCCAGCGCGGCGACGATCGTCCGGCTCAGTTCAAGCTGCTCGCGCATGCGTTGCAGGCGCACTCCGACGTGGGCGACCGTGAGCCCCATCGCGGCGGCGATGTCGTCACGGCTCAGCAAGCCGGCGCATTCCTGCCACCACAGCGACAGCAGCACCCGATGGTCCGGGTCAAGCCACCGGCCGGCTTCGACAACCCGACGGCGCTCGTCCGACATATGCAGGCGCAGGATCGTCGCGTCCACGGGTTCGGCGCCGGCGTCCGGTATCTGGCGTGCCTCGTCGAGGACTGTGGTCCGGCCGGCGAAGGTGCGTTGCCGGTGCCAGTGGGTATTGATCTGGCGGAGCGTGATCGACACCAGCCAGGACCGGAAGCTCTCCGGGGCACGCAGGGAAGGCAGGTCGCGCACCACGCGCAGCAGGGTTTCCTGGACGATGTCGTCGACGTCGGCATGTCCGCTCAGCGCTCGCCCGACGATGTTGTAGAGCAACGGCAGGTACGCGGCGATCAGCTTCTCGCGCGCCCGATCGTCACCGGCCTGCGCCGCGACAACCAGCCCTGCGTGGTCCGCATCCATGAGTCCCATTCCCACTTTTCTTCAGGGAGCGATCCGCCGAGTACGGCGCCACACCTTAGCGTCGGCAAAGGTATACGGCCAAAGCCTGTGCCTTGGGTCAACGGACCGCCCGAAGTCGTCTTCTGCATGGACGAGTTCGGCCCAACCTCCAGCCCCACCCCGGCCGCCGGTGGGCGGAGCGCGGCGGCCGACACAAGGATCCTGCCCGGGACCCGCGGCCGAGACGATGCGCGACCTACACCCGCCCCCACGGCGTCCGGCACCTGTTCGCCGCCTACGACCTCGCCAGGGACAAGCTCTACGGCCAGGTCAAGACCACCAAGTACCGCCCGAATTCCTGGAGTTCTGCCGCTACCTGCGCAGCCTCCACCCCGCAACCGTGCGCACCGCGGCATCGAGTGGCGCCACCGGCAGGCTCCACCAAAAGCGGGGTAACAACGTTACCCATGGGCTACAGTGTTTCCGTGAACACGCCTTACCAGGAAGCTCAACGCACTGGCCAAACGGCCGTGCGCACCACGATCCTTGACCACGCCATAGACCTGCTGGTCACGGAGGGGCCGGCCGCGCTGACGATGCGGCGGATCGCCACCGGGATCGGCGCCTCGACCAAGGTCCTGTACACCATGTTCGGCGGCAAAGAAGGACTGGTCGATGCGCTCTACCGGGAGGGGTTCGCCCGCCTGCGGCGGGTGCAGCAGCAAGCTTCGCGGACAGCGGACCCGTTGACTCGACTCAACGATCTCGCGGCCGCCTACCGTGCACACGCACTGGCCGAACCGGCCTACTACCGGGTGATGTTCGAGCAGGCGGTGCCCGGCTTCCAGCCGAGTGCCGAGGCCTTGAGCGCGGCCGAGAGCGCCTTCGATGCCTCCGTGGCCGCCGTTCAGGCATGCATCGACTCCGGTGTGTTCGGGCCGGGAGACGCGTATGAGATCTCAAAGATTCTGTGGGCGGCGGCACACGGGGCGGTGAGCCTGGAGATCGCGGGCCACTTCCCGCCGGAGGCCGCAGCCCGCCGCTTCGACACACTGATGACAGCGGTGGGACGGGCATTCCTCGCCGCCGAGCAGGGACAAGGACGGACGTCATGACGATCAACCGCTATCTGTCGGGAAGTTTCGCACCGGTCACCGAGGAGGTCACCGCGTTCGACCTGCCGGTCACCGGCCGGATCCCGGCCCACCTCAACGGCCGCTATCTGCGAAACGGCCCCAATCCGCTTGGCATCGAGGACCCCGTCGCCCACATCTGGACGCTCGGCCCCGGCATGGTGCACGGCGTCCGTATCCGCGACGGCCGTGCCGAGTGGTACCGCAACCGCTGGGTGCGCTCATCCTCCGTCGCCGACCGGCTGGGCGAACCACGCCGGGGGACTCCCGTCGACGAGCGGCTGGACATGGCGCCGAACGTACAGGTCGCGGGGCTCGCGGGCCGCACGTTCGCCCTGTTGGAGGGCGGGATTCGCCCGTACGAACTCAGCTACGACCTCGACACGGTGGGCCCCTGCGATCTGGGGGCGACTCCCGAGGGCTACAGCTCCAACGCCCATTCCGTCTTCGACCCGCACACCCGGGAGCTGCACTCGCTCGCCTTCCTGTACGGCTCGCAGTATGTCCAGCACATCGTCATGAACGAATCCGGCACGGTGGAGCGGACCACACTGATCCATATGCCCGGGAATCCCTACATGCACGACTTCGCGCTGACCGAACACCATGTGGTCCTCTTCGACGCTCCCGTGGTGTTCAGCGCCGCTCAGCTGCCGACCGGAGTCCCCTTCGTCTGGGACGAATCCCACCAGGCACGGGTGGGCGTGATGCCACGCACGGGCGGCGAGGTGCGCTGGTTCGAGGTCGCCCCCAGCCTGGTGGGGCACACGCTCAACGCCTACGACGACGGCACGGACGTGGTCATCGATATCGTCCGGCACCCAGAGGGCTTTAACATCAGGGACTTCGGCACCAGCCGTCCCACCCTGGACCGCTGGCGGGTCGACCTGGTCGCCGGAAAGGTCCGGGAAGACCGGCTGGACGACCGTATCCAGGAGTTTCCGCGGGTCGACTCCCGTTGTGTCGCCCGCTCCCACCGATACGGGTACTCGGCCGCGGTCGAGCTCTACGCGCCGCCGACCGGCCCCGGGGACCCGCGGCCGAACGAGGGGTTCAGCAGTGCACTGCTCAAGCACGACCTGGTACGCGGCACGACCGAGGCGCATGAGTTCGGCCGGTTCGGGGCCGTGGGCGAGGGCGTGTTCGTCCCCACGGAGTCGCCCCTCGCCGAGGACGACGGATACGTGATGGCGTACGCGCATGACGCCGAGCGCGGCGCGGCGGATCTGGTGATCCTCTCGGCCCAGGACTTCACGGGCGAACCGGTCGCCCGCATCCACCTTCCCGTACGGATCCCTCTCGGTCTCCACGGCAACTGGGTCCCGGGAGACCCGTGGAACGCCTGCTCCTAGTGCCGCATCAGGCAACGTTCGCCCTGGTGACGACTTCGCGTAGCCGTTCGTCGGCGGCATGTTTTTCCGCCGGATGATGTAGCGGCGGATCATGCTGCACTGCTCCTTGTGACTGGCGTGGTCGGTGCCGTCGAGGGCGAAGTAGCGCAGGGCGGTGAACTGAGCCTCGATCCGGTTCAGCCAGGAGGAGTTGGTCGGGGTGTGGGCGATCTCGACATTGTTCGTCCCGGCCCACTGCGCGACGCGTTGGCATCGCCGGGTGGTCAGGTGCGGAGAGTAGTTGTCCACCACGATCGCGATGCGCACGGTTGCGGGTAGAGGCTGTGCAGGTAGCGGCAGAACTCCAGGAACTTCGAGCGGTTCTTGGTGTTCTTGACGTGGCCGTAGAGCTTGTCCCTGGCGAGGTCGTAGGCGGCGAACAGGTGCCGGACGCCGTGGGGGCGGGTGTGGGTCGCGCGTCGCCTCGGCCGCGGGTCGCCCGCGGCGGCGGTGGTTGCGGCGCGGGCGACGTGCGAGGCGGCGCGGGCCTCGCTGACGTCAGCGGGTGGCGCCGGCAGCGGTGATGGGGGCGCGTGCGGTCCCATCAGTCATGACCCGCGGGCCAAGTCATGACCCCCCGTGCCTGGATTTTCGGCTGTGTGTGATCCGGGACGCTTTGCGGACGAGGTCGTGGATACGCCGCTTGTGGGAGGCGAGTTGGGCTGCGTCGGCTTTGAGGTACTGCTCGTCGTAGGCGATCTGCACGGTGACGAGCTTTCCGACGGTGTTCTTCGCGAGTTTGCAGGCGATGTCGGCGCGGGCCGTCGCGATCTCCGCGCGCGTCGGGGGCGTGCCGGGGCTGCGGTGGGTGACCCACTTGGGGTCGCCGATGGCTGCGAGGGGGTCCGGGTAGTCGAAGCCCTTGTCTTTCATGCAAGCCGACCAGCTTGCATACGCCGCCGCCAGCCGGGGATCACTGCGGGGAATGCGGGGGCCGCCGGCGGGGAGGGAGGCGTCGTCGAACCACAGCCCGGCGTTGTTCAGCGTGTCAATGGCCTTCCCGGAGCAGCCCCCGGCCGGGAGGGGCTTGCCGCCCAGGCGGGTCGCGGGCTTGTGGGTGACTGGATCGACCCCGGTCAATGCCGTCTGCTCTGCGGAGGAGATGGACGCTCGCTGCGGGATGTCGCCTGACTGCACACGTTCGTAACCCTCTGCTCCAGCCTTGGCCGTGTCGAAGTAGCCGTAGAGAAAGCTTCGGGTCTTGCGGGCCGTGGCTGCCTCAACCACGCCCAAGAGCACGCTCGGTTTGGGGGTGAAACCCAACTTGCGCATGCACTGGCCCCGGACGACGTCCTGAGCCTTGACGATGAGCTTCACTTCGGCCGGCGTGATGATGTAAGCGTCCGTCGGCAGGGCGATCTGGCCGGCCTTCGTGATGGTTTGCACAGGCCCTGTCGCCGGGGGCGCCACGGGGGTGGTGCTCCCGTGGGAAGTGGTGCTGCAGCCTGCACACAGGACCAGCAGCGCCCCGGTTGCGGCGGCCCGGCTTCGAGGAAGAACTGGCATGAAGGGTCCTGTCGACAATGGGGGGTGCGGGGGCGTGGGCGGGCGCTTGAACGGTTTACGCCCGCCCACATCCGGACTATCTGATGGTGATGTTGGTCAGCATGATCTTCGGCGAGTACTTCCAGGTGACCCACTGGGCCGGGTAGGCGGTGGCGTAGCGGCCGTCCTGCGTGGCATAGCTGTACTGACCTGCGTTGGCGCCGGTCGTGACCTGCCACACGTCGTAGATGTTGACGGCGACGGAACCGCTGTTGGCGAAGCAGACCTTGCCGTCGTTCCACGCGGCGAAGAAGTCGTCGCGGTTCTGACAGGCCGAGCCGTTGACGCGGTTGATGGCGGCCGCCGGGCCGGCAGTTGCCACGGAGCCGACGAGCAGAGCGCTGGCCGCCAGGGCCAAGGCAGCAATGTGCTTGCGAGTTGCCATGAAAAAGAGTTCCTTCGGTCGGGCCACCAAGTGGCCAAGGTGCTCGAAAGCGCACGACCAGGCCCCGCGGAGGCATCCCCGTTCAACGAACAGCCGTCCGCACGAACCTGATCATGGCATGATCATGATATGCACGACAAATGAGTCAGTGACGACCAACCAACAGCCCCGAACCAGTCCCGCCCTCGAGCACCCCCAACCACCCGCACCTGGAGCCGAGAAGCGGGCCGCAACCAGAGGGCGAAGCGCCGCCGGCAACCACGCGATGAAGCTGCGCGGTGCTCTGTGGCAGGCCAGCGACCTACCTGCTCGGGGTTGAGGGGTGCGCCATGGCCGACGTGGAGCTCGGTGGGGCTCAGGGCCAGCATCTCGCGCAGGCTGGCGAGGTTGCCGAGCCAGTCGTCGTGGAAGGGCGGGTTGGGGGGCGTCGCTTGCCGAAGCCGGGGAACGGGGTGGCCACGAGGTCTCCGGCGACCAGATCGCCGTGGTCGGTGCGGGCAGAGACGGACAGCAGCAGGTAGGCGTTGACGGAATGCTTGCCGAGCACGGGGCGGTGTGGCACTTCGGCTCCGCCGCGGAACTCAGCCTGTTCACCGGCGCACCGATCCCGGCCACCTCGCCGATCTCAGCATCTACCGAGCGGGGGGGCAGTGACCCGTACCTGCCGATCGGGTTGTTCGGACGCCTCTTCGGGGCGGGTGATCAGGGGCACAGCCCGTCGTCGGGCCGCGGGGACGGTCAGGCTGCCGGCGCGAATGCGGTGATGGCGTCGACGAGGTCGGCCGGGGCTTCCAGCGGGATCAGGTGACCGGTGTGGGGGACCACCACGAAGTCGGCTTGGGAGAGGTAGGGCACCAGGTTGTCGCGGAGCACGCCGACGGGCTCCACCTGGTCGTGTTCTCCGGCGACGACGAGAGCGGGCACGCTGACCATGCGCGTGTGCTCGGTGATTCCTGCGCGATGCCGCGCAGCGGCCACTCGGTGCGGGCGGCGTCGGTGACGGTCCGCGAATCGGTCACGATCTGCGCCTTGACCGGAGCGGGCAGCTCGGTCGCGGTGAGGACGTGATCCCGTGTCCCGGCCACGGACTCGGCGGAGTCGTAGGCGTGCGACAGGGCTTCCTGGTACTCGGGAGTGACCTGCGCGGCGGGCTTCGCCGGACCGGAGCCGACGAGAACGATGCCGCGCAAGCCGGCAGGCCGGGTGGCCGCGACCAGCTGTGCGACCTTACCCCCCATCGAATGCCCCACCAGGACGTAGTCGGTGACCCCCGCATCCGCGAGCACCGCGAGCGTGTCGTCGGCGAGCTGACCGAGCGTATAGGGACCGGGCAGAGCGCTCGACCGGCTCCACCCGCGAAAGTCGACCGTGAGCACGTCACGGCCCACCAGGCGGTCGACGACGAGGTCCCAGGTGCGGGCAGAATACTCAGTTTGAGGCCTTGGTCGACTGGGCGCATCCTGGGCAGCTCGCAGCTGGCTGGTCTCAAAGGAGCCCGGAAGGTTGGGAGTTACCACGGCTAACACAATGAAGTGGATCGGCTTTGATGGCCGTGCCCGGGGCGGGAGTTGAGCGTTCGGTCTGGTGTGGGGGCATCGCTGTGGATCGTGTCGGATGAGCTGTGGGACCGTCTGGAGCCGCTGCTGCCGCGGCGCGAGCGGCGATTCCGTACCCGGCCCGCAAGGCGTTACCGGACCGGAAGGTGCTGTGCGGGATCCTGTACGTCCTGCACACCGAGATCCAGTGGGAGTACCTGCCCCCAGGAGCTGGGTTTCGGCTCGGGCATGAGTTGGCGACGCTTGCGGGACTGGAACGAGGCCGACGTGTGGCAGCGGCTCCATGAGGTCCTGCTGGCTGAACAGAATGCAGCCTCACGCCTGACTGGTCCCGCCGCGTGGTCGACTCCTCCCACGTCAGGGCCCTAAAAGGGGGAGCCACACGGGCCCCTCGCCGGTCGACTGGGGCTGGGCCGGCTCACAACACCACTTGATCACCGACGGACACGGCAACCCCGCTCGCGGTGCTGCTGACCGGCGGCAACCGCAACGACGTCCCTCAACTGCTGCCGCTGCTCGACGCGATCCCACCGGTCCGCGGCCGGGTCGGGCGGCCCCGCCGCAAGCCGGACTCACTGTTCGCCGACCGCGGCTACGACCACGACATCTACCGCGACCAGGTCCGCGCCCGCGGCATCGTGCCCGCGATCGCCCGCTGGTCAGTCCCCGGGCGGGGGGCGCGGTCACGGCGCACCACTGGCCCGCACCCCCATCGCTCCGGTGGGACGCGCCGTCAACTGGCCTGGCTGCTAGCCCCTTTGGCCATCCGCCTCAGGTGCCTCGCTCCTGCGGTTCGCGCGCCGCCGCCACGATCCGCTCCAGGGCCGCGGCGTGCCGCTGGAACGCCCACCGGCCGTGTGCGGTGAGCCGGAGGTGGGTGTGCCGCCCCGTACGGTTCCGGGTCTTGCGCACCTCGACGTAGCCGGCCTCCGCCAGCGAGGCGACCTGCTTGGACAGGGCCGAGTCGCTGGTTTCCACCTTGTCCCGTACGAAGCCGAACTCCACCCAGTCGGCCGGAGCGAGCAGTGCGACGACCGAGAGCCGGGCCGGTACGTGCAGGAACTCGTCGAAGTCCGGGTCCATCAGACGTGGCCGTCCCGGCGCGTGATGGCCTTGATGATCGGGCGGGTGACATACCCCGCCACGAGGGTCGCAACGGCCGCGACGGCGCCGGCGATCACGCCGGGCTCCGGGAGCTTGAGCAGCCGGGCGCCGATCACCGCCGCCACGAGGATCACGGTGACAATGCCCCCCACCCATAGGGAGAACGCCCACTGCGCACCGGATGGCTTCCGGCGGACCGGGGCCCGCCGCTGATGCACGAACAGCATGACTGCCATCAGCCCGCCCGCCGCCAGGAGGGTGAGGGTGCGCCAGGGGTTCGGTAGATCGACGGCCGCGCTGAAGCCGAACACGGCCAGCGCGGTGAGGAGCATGTAGGGGAGCGAGGAACTGTGGCGCACATACGCGTCACGGGTCTGCTCCTGGTGCTGGTGTATCGCCTCGAGCGCGGTCCGCGCGTCGTACGAGGTCATGGGTCCCCCTGGTGGTGCTGGTCGTCCGAGGTACTTGCCCATAGGGAAAATACCACCTTGTTTCCTTGCGGGAAAGAGGATGGGGGTCGCGCATCCGGCCACTGACGGAACTCAGGCAGTCCGCGGACCGGGGCGCAGCCGCTCGAAGGAGGTCGGGAGTTGCTCCGGGCCGCGCGAAGGATGGCGTTCTCCCGGTACGGCGGCGGATCGGCGCTCAGGCGCGACGAATCCAGTCAGCGGGAGTCCTGCCTGACGGGCTCCGTCCAGGCGACGGTCAGCCTCTCCGGCCACGGCCCCATCGCCGAGATCGCCTGGGGGGTGGGGACTTTGTGGCAGGGACGAGGCATCGCCACCGAGGCAGCCCGAGGACTCGTCGGCTGGCTCAGGCGGCAGCCGGTGCACATCGTCATCGCCCACATCCGCCCAGAACATCGGGCCTCCGCCGCCGTCGCCACCGCCGGGCTCACCCCCACCGACGAACCCACCGACGAATGGCACGACGGCGAGATCCGATGGCACCGGAGCATCAGACGACAACGTCGCCGATCCACAGATCTTGACTGTTACTCCTCCGGAGCTTCTCGGCGATTACTGCTTCACCGGCGCCAAGTGTTGCCATCCGGCGCCAGCGAGACCTCGGTGGGGTCGTCGACATGGCGCTGCGGGGAGCCGTGGGGCTGTCGATGGCCCGTTGCCTCGCGGCGTGCCGAGGGCAGTAGGGGACCGGCTCTCGATAAGGGCAAGTCGGTGCAGTACGGCGATGTTCACGGCTCAGGCCCGTCCACTGTGCCAGCGGACGGCGACGGCACCGGCGAAGTCGCCCGCGTGGGCGAACCCTCCGAGAACCACCAGGTCGCCGTCCTCGACCTGTCGGAAGCTGATCGCGCGGTCCAGGGTGATCGGGATCGCCGCGCCGAAGAGGTTCCCGTACTCGTCGAAGGTGTGCAGGTGGCGTTCGGCCGGCAGTTGCAGCGCTTCCCGCCAGTTCCGTAGAAAGGTGCGGTTGGGCTGGTTGGTGATGAGGGCGTCGATGTCGGTGGTTGCCACGCCGAGCCGCCGGCACAGCTCCTCGACCACCTCAGGGACGAGGCGGTTCCCGCGCGCCAGGACCTCGGCGACGCCGGCGTCGGTGAACCCGATCCGCAGCTGGGACTCTCCCGGTTCCCAGTACTTGCGGCCGTCGTCGAGGGCTACGGTCATGTCCCCGGCGTACTCGGCGATGTGCCGGGTCGCCACGTCGAGGACCGGTGCGTCGGAGGACGTCGTCACGTACCCCACACCGCATCCGTCGCCCGGGATCGCGGCCTGGGCGAGCAGGCGCACCTGGGACTGGGTGAACCACTGACCCGCGGCGCTTTGGGCATTGCAGATCAGGGCGCTTCTCGCGTCGGTGGTGGCGAGGATCTGCCGGGCCAGTTTCAGCATGTACACGAAGGAGGCGCAGCCCGCGTTGGCCACGTCGACGAGCCACTCCGGGTTCAGGCCCAGTCGGCGCGCCACTTCGGTGCCTGCGCCCACGAACGGCAGGTCCGGCAACTGGCTGTGCACCAACAGCACGTCGACGCCCCGGATCTCGTCCCTGCCGTGTCGTTCGATCAGAGGCTGTACGGCGCGTTCGACCATGTCCGCGTTCGTCTCGTCGGCAGCCACGTGGTGACGTAATGGCGGGACCCTGAACATCGGGTGGTCGCGCAGTTTGTCCTCGGCCCCGGGATGCTCGGTGTAGAACTCCGCGGGAACCGGCTCGCCGGGGAGGTAGCTCGCGACGTCGGTGAGGCTGACCGTCGTCACCGCGCCACCGCCCTCGACGGCGCCGCGCTGACCGGCAGGCCGTTGCGGTGGCGGTGTTCCAGGATCGCCTTGAGGTTGTGCATCTCCACGGTGTGCCCCGCGTAGAAGAGGTCCCAGTAGTCGCCCACCCAGGGCCGGTCCGGACGGGGCGCCCTCTCGGGATGGGGGTTGGCGTCGTAGTAGGGGTGCCGGCAATTGGTCCATGTGATCACCGAACCCGGCCTGTCCAGCACCAGCTGCGCCGGGACGACGCGCATCAGGTAGATCATCCACAGCTTCTCGCCCTGGTCCCAGGAGCAGTGGTAGTCCACGGTCATGGCGTCGGGGTTGGCGACCACCTCGCAGTAGATCCTGGTGTCGTCCTCCAGCCGGTCGTGGCCGACCCACAGCCCCGGTGTGCCGGAGGGCGCGAAGTCCCGCAGGCTGCAGGTCCATTCCTCCAGGTGGTGCCCCTGGCGCAGGTAGTCGTAGGCCGCCTCCGGGGGGCAGTCGACGTACTCGTGGAGAGTGCAGTACTGCCCGTAGACCTGATGGTGGGGGTAGACGGCGTGGGTGAGCTCCATGCAGTGGGCGGTCAGTTCCTCCTTGCCGGCGTTCTCGATCCGGAGCAGGCCGGGGATGTCAGCCAACCTGGACGACTCCTCGTTCATCCGAAGTCTCCTTTTTCGTTGTGTCGTTGGGGTGCGTGGTGACGCCGGCGCTGTCGGTATGGGCCCGGAAGGGGAGGAACGGCGGGATCTCCCGTGGGTCGCAGTCCACCGCGACGAACGCGGGGCCGCTGCCCGCATTGCCGCGCAGCAGTGCCGCGCGCAGCTGCGCCACGTCGCCGGCCCCCGTGGCGTCGAGGGAGGGGAAGGCGGCGGCCACTCCGGCGGCGAGGTCGGTCCGGGCGAACGAGTCGTCGGTGCGGACACCGCCCTGGAAGAACTCCTCGCGCAGCGCGCACATGGCGTGGGCGTTGTTGTTGAAGATCACGAAGGTCACTGGTGCCGCGTACTCCACGGCGGTGTGCACTTCCATCCCGTGCATGAAGAAGGCCCCGTCCCCGGCTAGGACGTAGGTGCGTCGGCCGGTGGCGAGCGCGGCACCGATGCCGGCACCGAAGGTGTAGCCCATGCCGCCCATGCCGACGGCCACCACGAAGCGGCCGCGGCGCGGTGCCGGCAGCAGGTGGACGACGCTGGCCCCCGCGTTGCCGGCGTCCACGAAGACGTGTGCGTCCTGGGGGAGAGCCGCCTCCACCGCGCGCACCGCCTGAATGTGGGGGAGGGTCCGCCCGAGGGCACGGGGAGGCGGGCTCGGCGCGGGGGTGGGACGAGGGCCGGCGTGCCGGGGACAGGGACGGGGGAGGGCCGGCAGGCGGGCGGTCACCGCGAGCAGCGCCTCCCGCAGGTGCCCGCCCAGCGCGGTGCCTGCCACGAAGGGCGGTTCCGGACCGATGCAGAGGACATCGGTCGCGGCCAGGGCCCGGTCGAGGCTGCCGCGTGCCAGCAGCGGCAGCCGGGTACCGACCAGCAGGCACACGTCGGCCCGTCGCAGGCAGTCTTCGACGTTGTCGTGGCCCATCACCCCGGCCACGCCTGCGAAGCGGGGATCGCAGTTGTCGAAGACGTCCTTGGCATCCGGGGTGACCGCCACCCAGGCCCCGAGGCGACCCGCCAGTTCGGCCAGCTCGGTGCGCGCGTCGGCGGCGGCGACGTCCTCACCGGCGATGACGAGGACGTGGCCGGCCGCACGAAGGGTCTCCGACACGGTGGTGAGGGTGGCTTCGTCGAGCCGCGCCGCCGATGCCGTCGGCGCAGGCACGCGCGGGGTCGGGGCCGCGCCGCGGCCGGGCACCCGGATCCGTGCCTGCTGCACGTCCTTGGGCAGCAAGAGTACGGCCGGCCCGCGTGGATTCGCCCGAGCCGCCGCCACTGCCTGGGGCAGCAACTCCATGAGCGAGTCCGCGTCATCCACCCGGGCGCAGAACCGGGAGAGGGGGGCGAAAACCTCCCGGGCGTCGAAGGAGCCCGCCTTGCCGCTGGAGTCCTGGAACGCCCCGTGGCCTTCCTGGCCGGTCGGCGGCTGACCCACCAGGGCCAGCACCGGCACCCGCGAGGCATGGGCCTCCGCCAGGCCCGGTACGAGGTTCATCGCCCCACCGCCCGAGGTGGCGGCAACGACGCCGAGGCGCCCGGTGGTGCGTGCGTACCCGTCGGCCATGGTGACGGCGGAGAACTCGTGCTTGGCGACGATGCCGCGGACGGCGCCGCTGCGGTGCACGGCGTCGTACAGGTCCTCGATGTTCGCGCCGCCGACGCCGAATACGTGGGAGACGCCGGCCCCGGCGAGTTCCGCGACCAGATGGTCGACCAGGCGTGCCGTTTCCGCGTCGCGCAGGTGGGAGGTCGTGCCGGTCATAAGGGGTTCCTGTCCCTCTCGTGGTGCCGGTCGACGAGGCCGGCCGGCGAGATGACCTGAAAGCGGTGTCGGTATTCCTTGGGGGTGAGCCCCAGGGTTCGTGCGAAGGAGCGGAAGAAGGTCTCGGGGGTGGCGAATCCGCAGCGGCCGGCTATCTGAGTGATCGCCAGCTCGGTGGTCTCCAGCAGCTCGCGCGCCCGGGCGATGCGGGTCCGCTCGACGTAGTGGCCGGGTGTCGTGCCCACCTCGCGCCGGAAGACGCGGGCGAAGTTGCGCTCACTCATGTTGGCGTGCCGGGCGATCTCGGCCACGGGCAGCGGGTTGTGCAGGTTGCCCAGAATCCACTCCTGCGCTGCCCTGATCGGCGGGTGATCGGCCAACTGGGCGTCGAGGACGGCGCTGTACTGGGACTGCCCTCCGTGCCGCTTGAGGAACAGCACCAGAAACCGTGCCGTCTCCAGGGCGAGGGCCGCCCCGTGATCGGCCTCCACCAGAGCCAGCGCCATGTCGATGCCCGTCGACACGCCCGCGGAGGTCACGAAGGGGCCGTCCCAGACGAAGATCGGCTCGGCGTCCACCGTCACCTCCGGATAGCGGCACGCCATCGCTTCGCTGTACGCCCAGTGGGTGGTGGCGCGCCTGCCGTCGAGGAGCCCCGCCTCCGCCAGCAGAAAGGATCCGCCGCATACGGAGGCGACCCTGCGCGAACGTCCTGCCGCCCCACGGATCCAGGAGACCAGCACCCGGTTCCGCAGTGCGTTCTGGAGACTCCAGCCGCCCGGCACGAGGAGCGTGTCGATCGGTCCCTGCCCCGCCTCCAGGGGCGCGGCTTCCACCACCACTCCTGAACTCGTGCGCACCAGTGGTGCGTCGGCGGAGACGAAGTCAACGCGGTAGCGGGCGCCCGACGGGTCGAGGAGCCGGTTGGCGGTATCGAACACTTCAATCGGTCCGGTGATGTCCAGGGCCATCGCCCCCGCGTACACCACCACAACAACACGTCGCTCCAACACAGTCGCAGTCTGTATTGGCCATCGCACTGGCTGCAATGACAGATTACTGACGTATCCGGCCAGAAGGCGGCCGTCGGATCGGGGATAGGGGGACTGGCCAGGCAGTTCGTGTGCCTGGGCGGACAACGCTGGGTGGGGCGGCTCACAGGGCGTTGGCGCAGTGGTACGGGGCGGCGACTCATTGCCGTGCCACCGGAATTTCCGGCTCGAAGTGGTGTGCCGCACGGGCGAGTTCCCCCTGACGGTCCCGCATTGGGCGCACCAGTGGCCGTGGTGCTCGGCCGCCTCGACCGGGCGGGTGCGATTGATGTCATCCACGACCTCGCGCACCGTTTCCCCCTTCTGCGGCACGACCTCGCGCGGTACGCCCGATCAGGACCGCCAGGCTCGTACTCCGTGAGCCCGAGGCCCGGGACCGTGCGGCGTTCATCGAACTGCTGGCGTCGCCAGAGGTGCACACCTACCTCGGCGGCCCCGCCCGGGTGAAGAGCTTGAGCGCGAGCTGCCCGGGGTGCCTGAGCGGTGGCCCGGGAGTGAGCGGGGGGATTCGGGTATACCGCCGAGGCGTGCGCGTCGGCACTCGACTGGTTCGAGGACGCCCTTCCCGGCGAGCCGGTAGTGCTCCACACCCAGACTGCCGACGTCGGCTCGATGCGCCTCGCGGCGACCCGATCCGTTTGCATTCCCACTGCCCTTCCCCCAGGTGAGATGGCTGTGGTCATGGACGAGTCCGGGGTGCCCGCATGACGAAGAGGGCCTGGGACAACGCGGCTGAGGTGCCCGTACGACGGGCAGTGGACCTCCTCGCGCCCGACTGCCGTCGCTTCCCGAACCCTGGCAGCCCGGCCGACCGAGCCCCGGCGACCTGACGAATGGGGGGCGGAAGGCTTCAGTCCTTCCTCTGGCGGGAGCCACCCGCACCCGAATCGCCCCGGGGAAGACATCCCCGCCAACTGCCCTGCACGGGAGGCCCTTTGGCGATCCGGCCCAGGCGCCTCACTCCTGCGGTTCGTGCGCCGCCGCCACGATCCTCTGTAGGGCTGCGGCATGCCGCTGGAACGCCAACCGGCCGTGCGTGGTGAGTCGGACGTGGGTGTGCCGACCCGTACGGTTCCGGGTCTTCGTGTTGTTGCCGCCGATCCGCGAAGAACCGGCTCAGCCCGGTCACTGCCGTTGTGGAGGCGGGCCCTCGATGCTCGGTTCGGAGAACGCGGCGAGGTCGCGGCGGCGCAGTTCCTCTTCCTCGGTTTGTTCGATCCTGTGCATCGCGACACGCAGGACGGGGGGAGCCATCACCGAGGTCACGACCGCGACCAGGACGACGATGGTGTACGTGGCGGTGGTCAGTACGCCCAGGCGCAGGCCCGCCGTGGCGACGACGATCTGGATGACACCGCGCGCGTTCATCCCCGCACCCATGGCCACCGCTTCCCACATCCCGAGCCGGGCGAGCAGCGCCCCGAGGAACGCTCCGGCGAACTTCCCGAGCACGGCGATCGCCAGCACCACCCCGGCGGCGAGTGCCACCACGGGATGGGCCAGGGCGGCCAGGTCAAGGTGCAGGCCCGCGGTGGCGAAGAACAGGGGGGCGAACACCGCCATGACAACGGCCCGGAGCGGAGCGAGCTTCCTGAGGTCGACGTCGCTTCCGGAGCCGATGAGAACGCCCCCGATGAACGCTCCGAGCATCGCTTCGAGGCCGAGTGACTGCGTGGCCGCGGCGCCCAGGACGAGGACCGTCGTGACCACGGCGATCGTGGGGGCGGCATCGCCGGCCCGCTCCGCCATGGCCAGCGCCCGGCGCACCAGGGGCCGGGCGACGGTCAGTGCCAGGATCACCACGCCCGCCATGTACCCGACGGAAAGGAGGACATGGCCGGCCCGGACCTGGCTGCTGGCCATGGCCGACACCACCGACAGCAGGAGCCAGCCGATGGCGTCGTCCACCATGCCGGCCCCGAGAATGAGCTGTCCCACGGTGCGATGGAGCAGGCGCATATCGGCGAGGATCTTGGCGATCACGGGGATGGCGCTGACGCACAGCGCCACGCCGAGGAACGCGGCGAACACCGGCTGCCCGCTTCCCACGGCGACCAGCGACGACGGCAACAGGAACCCCGCCGACACACCCAGTCCCAGCGGTACGAGCAGGCCGGTGGTGCCTACGGTCAGGGTCGCTGCTTTCCTGCGGCGCAGCATCTTCGTATCGATCTCGATACCGGTGGTGCCCACCAGGAGCACCACGCCGAGCTGTCCGATCGAGTCCAGGGGACCGTGCGGCACTGCCGCGCGGGGCAGCCAGGACGACAGGGCAGGGACGGCGTGGCCGAGCACCGAGGGGCCCAACAGGATCCCCGCGCACAGTTCACCGACCACCGCCGGCATGCCGACGCGTACGGCCAGCCGCCCCAGGACCAGGGCCGTGGCCAGCAGTACACCGGCCGGTACGAGAAGTCCGCCGCTCACTCCGCGCCGGCCGCTTCGCGGGGCCCGCCCGCTGCCCGCACGGCGGGCACAGCCTCGAAGACGGAGACCCGGTCCGAGATGTCCGGAAGCGGCCTGCGCTGCCGGGGGCCCTTCGGAGGCGTACCGATGTCCAGGGAGCCCAGTAATCGTTCGCCGTCCGCCATGTGCAACAGTCCGCGCAGGCCGTGGCTGGTGCACAGCCGCCCGGTGCGCCAGATGCTGCCGTATCCCCGGGCGTGCAGCAGCATCATGAGCGCATGCGTCATGGAGCAGCTGGCGGCGAGCTGCTCCCATTCGGGGATCTTGTGTCCCGGAAGGGGGGCGAAGACCAGCAGCGCCCGCAGCGGCGGCTCCAGGAGGCTGGCGGGGTCCTTCTCGACGGCGCGGGGTTCCCTTGTAGTCAGCGTACGAGCCAGAGCGGCGCGTGCGTCACCGCGCACCAGTATCCAGCGCCAGGGGCGCAGCCTTCCGTGATCGGGTGCTGTGGCCGCGCCGCGGAGGAGATATGCGAACTCCTCGTCGCTGGGGGCCGGTTCGCCGAGTACCTTCTCGCTCCTGCGGGTGACGATCGCGGTCATGACGTCCATCGGGCGCCGTTTCCTTCCAGGCCGTGTGGCGGGCGGATTCAGGACCAGGCGACCAGATCGCCGGCCGGGGTGAGGCCGAGGAAGAACGTCACCGTGATGCGCCGCTGGCCCTCCCCGTTCGGCAGCACCCGGTGGTAGTGGTTCGGGTTGAACAGCAGGGCGTCCCCCCGGCCGGGGGCAATGGTGAGGCGCCGGCAGCCGTCCACCACACGGGGGGCGTACCCGTACCGTTGACGGTGGACGTCGTCGGACGCCTCCCAGCGGTGCTGCCACAGGCTCGTCCCGCCGCCCTCTTTCGGCACCACCAGGTAGGCGTTGTAGGTGAGCTGGGAGACGATCTCCTGATCGAAGAGGCCACCTGGGTATTCGAGGTGGATGTCGTCGTAGTGCAGGAGTGTGCCCGCGTTGATCTCGCGCATCATCCCCACGAAGGCGGGCCGCCCACCGATGGTGGCGGTTGTCACCTTCGCCCCCCACGCCTCGCCGAGCATGTCCAGCGACACCGTGGTCGGGTCCGGACGCATGCCGGCCTCCCGCCACATCCGCTCCGCGGCTTCGGCATCCGGCCAGTAGCGATCCGCCTGCAACACACCCTGGGGAGTGCGGTAGTCGTTGAGGGCCGGGCCGAACCTCGTCATGGCGACCCGGACCGGGTAGTAGTCGACGGTGGGCAGACGGTGCAGTACGGACGTCATACCGTCGAGACCGACCCGCTCGAAGAAGCCGGGTATGCGGGCCGCGGCGAGTTCGCCCGTCGCGATAGCGGTGATGTGCTCCTTGGAGAAGGCGGACACGTCCTCGGCAAAGAAACTCGGGTCGAGCGCTGTGCTGGGCATCATGCCTCCACATCCGAGGTCAAGACTGGGGTGCCGGGGTTGGGGCAGGGCGAGGCAGAGCAGCGTCTTCGCACACGGGAATGTACGGGCTCCGGACATTGGCGGCGCCCATCGGGAAAAAGGCCGGGCGGTCGTCAACTACCGGAATGCGGAGCCTGGTGGAGGTTGGGACGCACTACGGTATGCCCCGCTGATTGTTCGCGCGAGTGGGCAGCGTAGCAACGCCCCCTCGATAGAACGTAGTTGTCGAACCGTCGAGAGGTCGAAAATGGCCGTCATGCGATTCACGCCACGTTAATCGGACGGTGACGTGGTGAGCGGCCGGGAAGATCCATCCTGTCGTGCCCCGAACGCTCGTCTGCCCATACCCCGACAGTGGATCACCCGCGACTTCATCGTTCGGCACCTGTCATCCTGCGCCAACCTGCCATAAGTGCATGGAGTTTGCCAGGCGAGTTGACCGGAATGCACGCCTTCCCGTGATCGCGTGGTTGATCAGGGCCGGGAAGCGCACTTACGGTCCTGAACACGCTTTCCACCAGGCGTCCCCCTCTGAACAGTGCTGCCGATCCCGCATTCACCAGCCGAACATCGGAGACACTTCGTGAGCGGTAACGGACTTGGTCCCACGAGCGTATGCACGCCGCTGGACAGCAGCGAGATCCGCCGGTTGTCGCACCACTACCACCGGTACGGCATCGCCACAGTGACCGACCTGATCGAAGAGCACACACGTCAACTGGTGCGCACCGAAGCGGAACGCCTCCTTGAGAAGCACGCCGAGCGACGCGATTTACGCCTTCAGACCACCGGCTACACCCGCCGCTCGATGTCCGTGGTGCCCAGCGAGATGATCGCGGCCAACAGCGAACTGGTGACCTCGATCTACTCGAATCCCGACCTCATACGCACTCTGGAAGCCCTCGCCGGCGAGAAGCTGCACCCCTGCCCGAAGGCCGACGAGGAATACCTGATCACCCGCCAGGAACAGCGCGGGGATACGCACGGCTGGCACTGGGGCGACTTCAGCTTCGCCCTCATCTGGGTGCTCGTGGCACCGCCGATCGACGTCGGCGGCCTGCTCCAGTGCGTGCCCCACACCACGTGGGACAAGGCCGCACCGCGGATCAACAACTACCTCGCCGAAAACCCCATCAACACCTACTACTTCGCTTCGGGAGACGTGTACTTCCTTCGGACCGACACCACGCTGCACCGCACGATCCCGCTGCGCGAGGATGCCACCCGCATCATCCTGAACATGACGTGGGCAGGTGACCGGGACATGAAGCGCGAGCTCGACGCAGACGACCGGTGGTGGGACGACGCCAACGTCTCGGCGGCGTCCGCCATCAAGAAGTGAAAGTCCCCGACACCGATTCCCGCCCACGAGGAGAGACGGCCATGACCGAGATGAACGCCCCGGAATCCGCCACGGCGCTACGGGACCACTTCGACAACGTCGAACCGGGGATCCGCCGCCGGATAGCCGTCCAGGACCCGGCAATCAAGGAATACCTGGACGGCTTGCTGGTCCGTATCGCCGGACACCGCGGTGTCGAGCACCCGTATCTGAACGCCTACCGCACCACGCGGCTCACCCCCGAGCAAGAACGCCTCATGTACAGCGAGTGCTACTACTTCTTCCGCCATCTCCCCTTCTACATCACCGGGATGGCGATCAAGACCCGGGACGAGATGATCCTCCGGGAAATCATCCTGAACGTGGCCGACGAGGTCGGCGGCGATCCGACCCACTCCGTCCTTTTCGGTGATTTCCTCGCCCGGATCGGAATCGACAAGGAACACCTCGACGGCTACGAGCCGCTTGAGGTCACCAAGCGCCTGAACGACGGAATCCGGGTCCTCTACACCGAATCGCCGATCCACAAGGCCCTCGGCGCGCTGTACGCCGACGAGACCATGTCGTCCATCATGGTCTCCAAGATCAATGACGGCCTGGCCAATCAGGGCTACGACAAGGACCTGCGCCACTTCTGGCAGCTGCACATCGACGTCGAGGTGGGCCACAGCAACTCCGTCTTCAACGCGATCGCTCCCTATGTGGGATCGCCGGCCACCCGGGAGAAGTTCGAGGAGGGGGCCTTCGAATTCCTCGGGCTCGTGGAGCACTACTGGGACGGCGTGCAGCAACTCGTGGGCCTCGGGGTATGACCACCGAGGCATCCGGGGAGCTCGGGGCGGCCTGCAGCCTGCGGCACACCGCCGTCGGCCGCCCCGTCCCCGGCTCCCTCCACTCGGTGTCCGTCTCGATCCCCGACATCGCTGCGGTCATCGGCTACGAGTCGGGCGACGCGGCTACCCGAAGCCGCATCTCCTGGGGCTACCCGCGCTTCCGTACCCACCCGTATGTGACACGGGTGGCGGGGCTCCTCGCTCAGGACGGCATCGGTCCGGCCAACGCACTCCTCCTGACCCGCTCGGCACGAGCCGCAGGGGCCGCCGCGACGTACGCCGGCCTCACCCCTGAAACTGTGTTCGAGCGGAACGGCCTGCACGGGGTGCGGCTCCCCGCCGACGGCCCCTCGGCCGCACGGGCCCGTGCGTACGTACAGCACACGGGCAGCCACCTGTCCTCGCGCGAGGCGGAGGACATCCTGCTGGACGCCGGCCTGATCGAGAACCGGCAAGCCGAGGCCGCGGTGGAGGAAGCGCCCGCGGAAGCCGTCCGGGCTGTCCTCGCCCAGGCCTATGGTGTGCGCGACGCCGCGGACGTATCGCTGCACAACAGCGGCATGAACGCGGTGGCGGCGGCCCTCGCCGCGGTCTCCGGGATCCAGCGGGAGAACGGCCGGCGCAGATGGCTCCAGCTCGGCTGGATCTTCTTCGACACCATGAGCCTGTTGGAGAAGCGCGTCATCGACGTCGAACACACCACGGTCCCCGACCCGTTCGACCTGTCGGAGATCGCCCGCGTCGCCGATGCCCACGCCGGGGAGCTAGCCGGCATCATCGCGGAGGTTCCGAGCAATCCGAGCCTGCGCACCCCGGACATCCCGGCGCTGCGGGAGATCGCCACCCGGGCCGGCTGTGCGCTGGTGGTCGACGCGACGATCGCCACCCCCTACAACGTCGAGGTGCTCCCGTACGCCGACGTCGTCTGCGAGAGCCTCACCAAGTACGCCACCGGATCGGCCGATGTCCTGATGGGCGCGGCCGTGGTCAACCCGGCCTCTTCCTTCGGGCCGGACCTCCGCACCGAGCTGCGGCGTCACGGCGACGAGCCCTACCACCGCGACACGGCACGGGTTGCCGCCCGGATCCGCGGCTATGCGGAACGTATGGACCGGGTGAACGCCAACACCCTTGCCCTCGCGGCCTGTCTCGCCCGCCACGACAAAGTGGTCCGACGCGTCGGCTGGGCGTACGACGCCGCTTCCCGGGGGAACTACCGCAAGGTCGAACGCCGGCCCGACGCACCGGGGGGCCTGCTCATGGTGGACCTCAAAGTCCCGCTCGAGCAGGTGTATGACCACCTCGCGGTGGCCAAGGGCCCCAGTTTCGGGGCCGAGTTCACGATGGCGTCACCACAGATCTTCATCGCGCACTACGACCTGCTCTCGACGCCGGAGGGCCGGGCCGCTCTGCGAGCCAGAGGACTGCACCGGGACATGCTGCGGATCTCCGTCGGCACCGAGGAACCGGAGCGCATCCTGGAGACCTTCGAGCAGGCCCTGCGCCCCCTCTGAGGAAGGGGAACCGCCCCGGTACACCTGGGGCGGTTCCCCTTTATGAGTACGCGCCCTCAATCACGCAACAGGGACGCTCTCGCCGCCTTGCCGTACGCGTCGGCGGCCTCGAAGGTGGGCGCCAGGGCGGTCAACTCCACGAAGCCACAGGACTTCAGGGCCCCCAGCACATGCAGGGCCACGCCCTCGCCCTTGTCCGGGTGGTAGAGCAACCCCTCCGCACGCAGCCGCTCGACAGCGGTCCTCGGGTCGATCCTGCCGAGCGCCTCCGGTTCGTGCAGCCGCCCGTGCACGTAGTACATCGGCCGCCCGTCGCTCCGCCGCAGCAGTCCGTCGTCCCCCACCTCCGTGCCGACGAGTGCCTCGGCATACCTCAGCACGTGACTGGGACCGACCTTGCGCAGGTTGATCTCCACCGCCAGCGGCCCGCGCTCTCCCGCGACCACGAAGTCGATACCGAACGTGCCCCGGTGGCCGAGCTCGGCCAGCACTGCACCCGTGCGCAGGACCGCGTCGCTGATGACGGGCCGCCACCGCTCCTCCGCCGGGAACCGGCACCCCCAGTACTGGCCGCCCGACAGCACCTGGTCGTGGCTGGCGACGAATCTGACCGTGCCGTCCGCGCCGATGTCCCCGAGCCCGCTGGGCGACGAGGCGACGTCGTCGAGGAACTCCTCCACGATCGCCCCGCCGCTGGCGAGCTCCCGGTAGAAGTCGTCGGACGGCATCCGGATCACCTCGGCCGCTGCGAGGAGGTCCCCCGTGCTGCCGAGCTTGGCGCAGTCGACCAGCACATTGCCGATCGACGCGGCATACGTGTCCGGGCTCAGCTTCACCATGACGCGCCGCGCCCTGCGCGGGCCCGAGGCGAGCCGCTCGATTTCCCGTACCACGGCCTCCTCGCTGCGCAGCTCCTCCGCCGACCCGTCGGGCACCGCGACACCGGCGCGCAGGAGGATCTCCTTGCCGCCGGCCTTGCTCCCCCAGCGGGCGACGAACGACCGGTGGCCCTCTTCGAGATCGGCACCGATCCTGCGGGCCAACGTGTCGAGGGAGTTGGAGGCCATGAAGTGGACGATGGAGGTCCGTGCACTCTCCTGCGCGGCGCCCCGCAGCGCGTCCACGATCCGGTCCTCGCCGAGGACCAGGTCATCGAGCGGGCGGGGCTGGTCGGAGCTCGGCGTCAGCAGGGTCAGCCGCTCACGGGCGCTTTCGATCATTCGGTCGTCGAACTGGAAAACATCGCGGAAGTGGTACTCAAGCGTGTAGGGATCGACCGGTTCCGACGTCACGACGACCGCCCGCACTGCCGGGTCGCGGAGGTCCCACAGGAAACAAAGGCTCCGCTCCGCCGAGTACTGAAGATATGACACCTCCTGCAGTATCCGGTCCGCGTAGTTGAACGCGTAGATCAGAATCCGCGTGAAGCCGAAATCAGCCATAAGAAGGGCCCTGCCTCGCTTGTCCGAGTTGCGGCCGCCGGTCCCATACGGGCCGGATGCTTCAGGCAAGGGTACGAACCTGTCGGTAGAAACGGGATCGGAATTACACGTTCCGGTGATTTTTCGTAAAAGAGTGCGAGCGGTTAGCGTAAGGTGCGTGGCCAGAAATAACCCGACGCCCCTTCACTCACGTCTGGGTCATTTGATCCATACATGCGTCGGTGACACGATCGGGCTTGTGAAGATCCCGAAAGCCATCTGGGCCCTGGCCCTCACTGTCTTCGCGTGGGCGTCGGCCTTCCCCGCCATTCGCGTAGGCTTGGGAGGCTTCGGTGTCGCCGGTCTCTCGCTGGCCCGCCTCGTGGTCGCCTCGGTCGCCCTGGCGATCGCGGCACCGTTCCTCGGTGTACGCACCCCACGCCGGCGCGACCTGCCCATGATCGTGCTGTGCGGCGCGAGCGGCATGTCGGCCTACCAAATTCTTCTGAACTGGGGCGAGGTGCACGTCCCCGCCGGCACCGCGAGCCTGCTCATCGCCGTCGCGCCGGTGTTCAGCGTGCTGCTCGCGGCAGCCTTCCTGGGGGAGCGGATCACCTGGCTGAAGGCGGTCGGAAGCGTGGTGGCAATCGTCGGCGCGGCGGTGATCGCGGTGGCCGGAGGTCACGCCGAATACACCGCCTCGGCCTGGGTCGTCCTCGCCGCGGCCGTTGTCCAGGGCGTTTACCACTTCGCGACCAAGCCCCTCCTGGTCCGGTACACCGGCCTGGAGGTCGCCTGTTACGCGATGTGGGCCGGGACTCTCTTCCTCTTGCCCCTCCTCCCCTGGATGGTGCACGGCTTCGCGACCGCGTCGGCGGCGTCGCTGGCGTCCACCGTCTTTCTCGGACTGTTCCCCTCCGCCGTAGGCTTCGTGGTGTGGGGGTACGCGGTCGCCCGGCTCTCCATCGCCTCGTCCACCGCGGCCCTGTACCTCGTGCCACCGGTCGCCCTCATCGTCGCCTACGTATGGCTGGGGGAGGTGCCGTCCCCCCTGGCGCTGGTCGGCGGGGTGCTCGGGATCACGGGCGTCGCACTCATCAATCGCCGCCCACGCCGAGCCGTCCGCGACGATGCCACCGACGCGCTGGCCGCAGAGTCCGGGATGGTCCACACGGAGGGGCCGGACAGGAAGGAGCCGCCGTCCCATCACCGAACGGCCCGACCGGCCGAGCGGCCCGGACCGGCGGCACCAGGGCTTAAATAATTCGCCATTTTTGCCCCTCAACTTCTCCTGTAGCGCACCATGAGCACTCTCTCGCAACACACCGTGAGCCGCATGGAAGGCACCCGACGCACAGTGGACACGCAGAACCACGTCTATCTGACCCAGACGTACACCTACGAGGCCAAGACCAGGATTCTGAGCTGCGCGGCGAGCCCCGCCGGAATTCGGCTTGCCCTGGTGGACAACATTTTCCACCCGCAGGGCGGAGGGCAGCCGAGCGATCGGGGCCGGGTCGACGATATTCCTGCCTCCCCCGTCCGCGACCCGGAATCGGGTTGGGTCTACGTCGACCTGGCCCTGGAATCCGGAAACGACCAGCTGGAATTCTCCGAGGGGAAAGTGGTCACCGCGGCCATCGACGCCGAACAACGACGCCTGCATGCCGCCCTCCACAGTGCGGGTCACCTGGTCGACGCGCTGATTCGCCCCTTCGGGGTGCGGCACGTGGGCAGCAACCACTTTCCCGGTCAGGCTCGGGTCGAATACGAGCTGGAGGGCGCGGAAGTGGCCAAGGAACAATTGGCCGAATCCGTCCAGGAGGGAGTGGCCAAGGCCATCGCACAGGGCCTCCCGATCAGCTCCGGTGAGTGCGACGGGCGGCGGACGATCACCATCGAGGGGCTCGCGACGGAGTTCTGCGGTGGCACACACGTCACCGACCTGAGCTGCCTCACCGATGTCTCCATCCGCTCCGTCAAAATCAAGTCGGGCCGCCTCAAGGTCGGCTACGAGGCAGCCCACGTGACGGTTGCCCCGGCCGACGGATCCTGACGGCCGTCCGCGCAGGATCCGCCACGCTGGTCGCGGCCCCGTCCTGGCACCGGGCCGCCACAGCAAGCCTGGGTCCTGCGAGGTGAGGAACCCCGGTCGGACGGCTCCGGCGGGGGTTGGTCAGTTCCAGGCCGGTTCCCGGTTCGTAGCGGAAGAGGCAAGGAAAGCCTCCACTCGGGAAGTTGCGATGAGCCCCCGAGCTGCTCTGCGTAGTGTTCCGACGCCGCGGCATCCGGCCACGGAGCCGCTGCGAAAACCCGTTGGTGGAACCACGGCGGCCACTGCTACTTTTCCGGAGGCCGTGCAGGAGAACGAGGAGGTGGTACCCGTGAACGTATCGACATGGGTGCTCCCCTTTGGGGCCATGGTCGGGCGATAGGTCGTCCGGGAGCGCCGTTCCATGGCACTCCCGAAAGGCACGACCATGCGATTCACTTCTGAACGGCGTCTCGACGGCGGCCTCCTCGAGCGCGAATTCACCCTCGGCGAGATCCCCGGCATCCTGTGGACGCCCGCATCCGCACCGGCGCCGCTGATCCTGCTCAGCCCCCCTCCCCTCGGGCTGCGCAAGACGTACCCCCGACTGGTGGCCCGGGCCCGGCACTCCGCGGCGGACGGCTTCGCCACGGCCACCATCGAGCTCCCCGGAAGCGGCGACCGGCCCCGTTGGCCCGCCGCCGAGCAGGCCCTCGCCGACCTGCGCCGGGCCATGGAGGCCGGCGAGCCGGTCAACGACGAGATCATCGGCGCCCTCATCCTCCCGCTGGTCGACAAGGCGGTCCCGGAATGGCAGGCAGCCTTGGACGCCCTCCTGTCGCTGCCCGACATCGGCGGCCCGGTCGGGTACTCGGGGGGAGTGATCTCCATCGGGACCCGGCTGGCGGTGGTCGAGCCGCGCATCTCGGCCGCCGTTCTGTTCGCGGGGAGTTTCGTGCCTCGCGCCATGTTCGAGGAGGCCCGCCAGGTCACCATTCCGCTGCATGTCCTGCTGCAGTGGGACGACGAAGGGAACGACCGGCAGGCGGCCCTGGACCTGTTCGACGCCTTCGGCTCCAAGGAGAAGACGCTGCACGCCAATATGGGCGGGCACACCGGCGTCCCACAGTTCGCGGGGAACGCCGCGGGCCAGTTCTTCGCCCGACACCTGAAGTGACGCCGGACCGTCAGGCCCCCAGCAGACGGTAAGCCGTGTTGGCCAGGATGCTGCTCATCCAGGGACAGGTTCCGGCTCTCCTCGGCTCTCTGCACCACGGGCCCCTGCCAGACTCTCGGTAGGGGCCCGCGCTACCTTCTGTGGAGCTGCGCTGTCTGCGCTCGTGCTCGCTTCGGACCAACGGACTGACCTGCTGGACCCCAAGCGTTCAGCGCCCTGGTGAACCGAATGGTCGACAGGCTGTAACAGCACTGGTTCCAGCAGTGCCCCGATGGGCCGTGCCTCGACCGAAGGCTTCCTACTGCGGTCCAACAGGTGATGGCCCGTCCGCTCACGTATCGCTCACGCAGACCGGCGACGGACCGGACCCCGCTCGGCGCCTCCTGAGCAGACGCAAGAGCAGGACGACGCCGAGGGCCTGGAGGAAGAACTGGGTGGCCAGGGCGAGACGGAAGTCTGCAACGCCCGGATCCGCAGAGGTGGCGTGTGCGCGATCGAGGGTGACGCCGATGAGCATCACGGCCAGCAGGGCGGCCGTGTAACCGCCGATGTTTGCGATGCCCGTTGCCGCGCCGACGCGGTGCATCGGGCTGCCGGATCGCGCGATATCCAGGCCGAACACTGCGGCCGGGTTTCCTAAGGGCTGTCCCGTAAAGGATCTTCGGACCTCGGCGGTGGGCTACCCCATGACCGCTCGGGCCGCGTCGAGGAACGCCAGCCGGTTCTCCTCAAGGTAGTCCCGTATGCTCTCGCCGTCGGGCAAGCCTTCCCACACCGTCCGGTTGAGGTCGAGGAAGTACGCACGTGCTGCGTCATGCACGGAGAAGGGGAACTGGATGCGGATGAGCCGCTCGGCGACCCACAGCCTGTTCATGACGTCCTGGGTCTTGGGGTACCAGGGGTGGGTGTCGTCGAACTCGGAAGGCCGGCTGAACGCGGAGCGTTCGGCCTCGGCCCCCACCTCCACGAACCGCTCCAGCAGCGCCAACCGTTCCGCGCGCCGGGCCTCCGACAGCACGTTCTGCTGCCGTTGTTGTTCAGCGCGCTCCGATGACAGTTGAGTCCTGTGCTGAACGAGGTAGGACAGCATGCCGCCGAGGACAACGCCGCCCAACGATATGAGTGACACCCAGACCTGACCTGACATGGTGGCCATCGTTCCATGCCGTCGATCTTTGAGACGATCTCGCTGTGGCTGGTGTGATCACGGCGTCCGAGCCGTCCTGGATAGCCCCGTTCATCGGGCTGAGCCCACGCCAGTTCGGCAAGCTGAACAGCGAGTTACGTCGCGAAGGCGCGGATCCGGTCCGCAAGGGCCGGCCGGGGAGCCTGTCGCTGGAGGACCGGATTCCGCTGGTCGCCGCGTACTGGCGCACGAACCTGACCCTGCGGCAGCTCGCCCCGCTGTTCGGCATCTCGAGTCGGCGGCCGACCGCATCATCGACCACCTCGGGCCGTCGCTCGCGTTCCAGCCGCGGAGGCGATTCCGCAAGGACACCGTGCTGATCGTGGACGGAACCCTGGTGCCCACCCGTGACCACACCGTCGCCGAGCAGTCGAAGAACTACAGGTACTCGACCAACCACCAGGTCGTCATCGATGCCGACACTCGGCTCGTGGTCGCCGTCGGCCAGCCGGTGCCCGGCAACCGCAACGACTGCAAGGCGTGGGAGCTGTCCGGCGCGAAGGCCGCCGTCGGCCGCACCACGGTCATCGCGGACGGCTTTTACCGGGGCACCGGCCTGGTCATCCCGCACCGCCGCGGGAAGGGCCAGGCCGAACTCTCGTCCTGGAAAGAGGAACACAACGCCTCTCACCGCAAGGTCCGGGCTCGCGTCGAGCACGTCTTCGCCCGGATGAAGCGCTGGAAGATCCTGCGCGACTGCCGCCTGAAGGGTGACGGCGTTCACCACGCCATGCTCGGCATCGCCCGCCTGCACAACCTCACCCTGGCCGGGTAACGGAGAAACGGGCTCTTCAACCAGCACACCGTAGATCATTTACGGGACAGCCCTTAGCCACGTGCTCCGTAATCTCTGCCAGCTCGAAGGGACGGTCAGTGAGGCCGCATTCTTCGAAGTCGACTCTGTTCCGCAACCTTCCTGCTTGGCTGTTCCTCTCCGGAATCAGCGGCCACATCCCAGCCAGCCGCGTCACCGACCTCACCGACCAGCACCCCAGTTCTGTCCGTACTGCCAGCTGATCGCGACTGTCAGCCGATCGCGAGGGCGGTCGATGCGTCGATGAGGGCGAGTTGGCCCGGGCTGGCTCTTCGGGGCCGGGCCTGTTCGACGAAAGGGCCCAGCTCGGCGCGGAGGGTGGCCGAGTCGATGCGCTTGATCACGGGCAGCGTGGCCTCGACGATCTGACAGGCGTCGTCGAGGCGGCCGACACCGGCCAGGGCTGTCGCCTGCCGAACCGCGAAGCGGGCCTGGGAGTTGTCGTCCGCCGGGACGGCCGGCCGGCGCCGGCGCTCGGCGGCGAAAAGGTCGGCGGCCAGCTCGAAGCGACGGAGGCTGAGCATGCAGGACGCCTCGATGAGTCGAGGGTTGCCGTTCTCGATGCGCGGGCCCCAGTGAGGGGTCCGGTCGCCAGTGACTTCGGCGGCGTAGCTTCTGAACCGCTCCAGTGCCTCCCGGCACGCCCCCGCATCGCCACGGCACGCATGCCCCTGGGCCGCGCGTCGCGCGGCGTGCGCGCGGATCACCGGGTTGGCCGCCGGGTGCCCGGCCGCCTGGTCAGCGAATCCGATCGCCGCATGGGTGTCACCGCGGTGCTGGGCGATGAACGCCTTGCGCACCAGGGCATAGGCGGCCACCGTTTCGTCCCCGCCGAGTGCGCCCCAGCGGACGGCGAGATTCGTCCAGCGCAACGCCTCCGCGGGATTTCCCGCCTCTTGTGCCATCCACCCCGTGTATTCGGCGAACCTTGAGGCGAGCCGCCAGATCTCGGCACGCTGCTCGCCAACGGCATGCGGACCGGCGTCCGTCAGGATCCGCGTGATCGACTTCATCGAGGCGGTGACGAACCTGGG
The DNA here is from genome assembly GCF_043202395.1 of Streptomyces sp. NPDC048197. NCBI lineage: Bacteria > Bacillati > Actinomycetota > Actinomycetes > Kitasatosporales > Streptomycetaceae > Streptomyces > Streptomyces sp. NPDC048197. The sequence goes on along the minus strand of NZ_JBIDAJ010000023.1, from coordinate 40,926 downwards.
TCCGGTGGATCTGCCGATGCCCTTCAGCTCCCACAGGACCCGCTCGTATCCGGCGACCACGGGGCCGGCCTCGACGATGCCCTCGGTCCGGGCGCCGCGGCGGCCGGCCCCGGCCAGCTCGACGAGTTCCCCGCCGGTGCCGAAGGCCGCGTCGCATGCCGCCGCCACAGCGGGCGTCGGGTTGCGCAACCCGCTCTCCAGATTGCAGATCTGCCCTTCGGACACGTGCGCACGCCGGGCGAACTCGCGCACGCTCCACCCCCGACGTGCCCGGAGTGTGGCCAGTACGACGCCGAAGTCGCCCGGTGGCAGACGCGTGCTGGTCGATCTCCCTGCCGAGACCGTCCCTGCCGCGCTGTCCGCTGGGTCCATACCGGCCAGCGTACGGAGCCTTGCAGCCGCTATTCAATCCCCGGCGAATAGCCACCGAGCGTGTACTCCACTCCTAGGGTGAGCACGATCCCTGACGTCAAGGCTTGCCGGATAGGGGGCAATGGTGCCGCGCATCTTCCTCAGCTTTCGCAAACCGGACTCCCGGTGGATGCGAGACCGCGTCTACCGCGCGCTGTCCGACCGCTTAGGTGCCAACGAGATCTTCAAGTCGGGCCAGTCGATTCCGCCCGGGGCCGATTTCGCCGAGATCCTGCGGCGGCAGGCCGCCGAGTGCGAGCTCATGTGCGTACTGATCGGGCCAGGGTGGCTCGACGCGAGGGGCGAGGACGGTGTGCGACTCCTGGACCGGACTCACGACTGGGTCCGCCTGGAGATCGCGACAGCTCTGCGGGCGGGAAACCGCGTCGTCCCGGTCCTTCTGGGTGACGCGACGATGCTGCCCGACGCCTCGGCGCTGCCGGCCGAGATCGCAGAGCTGGCGCGCCTGCAGTTCCTCCGCGTTCCGGAGACCCATCTGCCGGACGGACTGGAGCACTTGGGCGACGCGTTGACCGCTCTCCTGTCCGATACCGATACCGACCCCGCTGTCGAACCCGGGCACGGCACCGCGCCGGCCGCCGATCCGGAGCCATCGATGACCATGACGGCCCATGTGTCCGGCGGTGGCAGCGCCTACCAGGCGGCCCGTGATCAGACGATCAGGCTGGCGTGAGGGACGGACGATGGATCATCCTGGAGCAGACGGTGCTCATCGGATCGGGCCGTATGCGCTGCTCGCAAGGCGAAGCACGGTCGGCGGGGGCGAGGTCTTCACGGCCCGCACGGACGAGGGGCTACTCGTCACGGTCACGGTCGTGGAACCCGAACTCGCTGCGGCCCCAGGGTTCCGGGACCGGTTCCGAGCCGCAGTAGAGGCGGCACGGACGCTGTCGGATGCTTTCCTCATGCCGGTGGTGGATGCCGACGCCGACGCGCCGATTCCTTGGCTGGCGACCGAGTTCACCGCCGGACTGCCGCTCCGGCAGGCGGTGGACCGGCACGGCCCGCTGTCCGAACCAGCTCTGCGGGTGCTCGCCGACGGCCTCGCCCGGGCGCTGGCCGCACTCCACGCGGCCGGGACGGTCCACGGCGAGGTGAGCCCGGACTCGGTGCTGCTGACCATGGACGGGCCCCGCATCACGGCCCTGGGGATCGTCGGAGCCACCGGCAGTCCGGCACCCTCACCGACCGACGACATGTTCGACCTCGGGTCGACCGTGTTGTTCGCAGCATCCGGAGGCGAGCCGGACATGGGCGCCCTCCCCGTGTCGCTGCGCGAGGTGATCGGCGGCTGCTTGTACCCGGAACCTCCGGACCGTCCCACCGCGGAGCAAGTCGTCGACTACCTGAGGCGTCAGAACCTGCCGTCCCTGGCAGGCAGTTGGCTGCCGCCGGCGGTGACCGCCGACATGGCTGCCGCGACCGCGGCGGTGGGATCGGTGTCCGCCGGGGGCGGCGGCCGGGGCCCGTTTCCTCCGCCGCCGGTGATCGCTGCCGGCACGGGCTTCAGCCGCCGGAAGCTGATCCTCGGTCTGGCCGGGGGCGCGGCCGTACTCGGCGGGGCCGCGGCGGCACTCGCCTTTTCCGGCGACTCGTCGTCGGCACCCGACGGCCGGGCCGGCGGGCCCGGGTCCACTGCGCGGCCGGCCTCTCCGTCCGGCGTGCGACCCACGTCGGCCCCCTCCGCGTCGCCGTCCTCGACCGAGCGACCGGAATCGATCGAACTGGCCGGACCCGACGCCGCCAAGGCATGGTCAGGCGCCGGAAAACACGCCCCCACCTGCCTGGAAGCGTCCGACAAGGTGGTCATGGTGGTCACGGACACTGGCACGTCGTTCCTGGACGCCGCGACCGGAAAGTCCGTGTTCCGCCAGCTGAACACGACCAACTTCTTGGGCACGACCAGCCTGAACTACCCGACGGCGTACGCGGACGGAGTGTTCTACCTGCTCTGCGACACCCCGAGTCAGCCAGGCATGCTGGCGGCGTTCGACGCCGTCGGCGGGAAGGTGAAGTGGGCGACCAAGATGGCCGACGTCGATCCCGGCGGCGGCACGCATGCGGCGAGGTACCTGAGCGACTATGTGGCAGTCGCGGGGAACACGGTGTACGTGTGCGGGCAGTTGAGTCAGACATCCGGGTCGTTCTCGCCCGGGTCTCCGACCACCGGCTACATCCGTGCGTTCAACGCCGCGACCGGCAAGGGACTGTGGCGGGTCAAGGGCACGGACATCAACAACGTGCTCGTGCCGCCCTCCGGTTCTCACCTGCTGGCCACCTCGGCCGTGCCGGGCAGGAAGCCCGGCCGCGTCCAGATGATCGACGCAGGCAGGAAAGGCGCCCGCGGCTGGAAGGTATCCGTCCCGCACGCCGGGTACTACTTCACCACCGGGTGGCCGCTGACGTGCTACGCCGCCGGGCTGTTCCTGTTCGCCGGCGGCAACGGCGAAACGCTGTTCGCCGTCGACGCGGCCACGGGCAGCGAGAAGTGGCATCGGCGCTTCGATGCGAAGAACGGGGACCAGGTCCAGATCGGCGCTCCGTTCTCCAGCCTGGACGGCGCGACCGTCTACGTACCGGTCGGCAGCGACCTGGCCGCCCTGGCCGCGGCCGACGGCACGATCCAGTGGGTCGCGACGCTCGGCGGAGCCAGCGACATGGGGGCGTCCAACGTGTTCAAGGCCGCCCTCAGGATTTCCGGCAAGAGCGCGCAGTGTTCGGCCGACACCGTCTTCGCCACCGACAGCGCCAAGACGCTGTGGGCCATCGACGCGGCCACCGGCAGGGCTCGGTGGAAATACAGCGACCCGGGGCAGCCGGACGTGGGGTTCCGGTGGACGGTGGGCGGCGACCACGTGTTCATCGCCTCTCACCTGACAGTGACCGCGATCGCGGCCCACGGGCGATAAGGGACAAGGAGAAGACATGGAGACGGGTGTGGAACTCGCCGGCCTGGCATCGGCGGCCGCGGCGCGCCTGATCGATCTGCTGACGACGGACGGCTGGGCCGCGGTCAAGTCCTCGGTCCTGTCGCTGTGGCGGTCCGCGCACCCGGAGCGCATCGAGGAGGAACTCACCGATGCGCGCGGCGAGTTGCTCCAAGCACAGCAGACGGGCGACGGCCAGGAGCTCCAGGGGCTGCTGGTCGCCGAGTGGCAGGCCCGCATCAGCAGGCTGATGGCCGCGCGGCCGGACGCCGTCAACGAGCTGCGCGCGCTGTTCGGCGAGGAACCGCGCGCTGCCGGAACCCCGGAACAGCAGATCACGGGCTCGATGACGCTGGAGGCACACGTCTCCGGCGGCGACGCGTTCCTGGCCGGCCGGGACATGACCGTCACCAGGGGCGGACAGGCGTGACGGAACGCAGCACCGGTGCCCCGCCCCCCGACGGGCCGCCCCTCTGGCAGCCGAAACGGCAGGAGGCGAGCGCGACCGGCGGCGGCAGCGTCTTCCAGGCCGGCCGCGACCTCCACGTGCGCCTCGGCGAGGAGGGGCGCAGAACCGTCCCCGGCCCCGGCGCCGACCAAGTACAGTGCCCGTACCCGGGCTTGGCCCCGTTCGACGCATGGCACAAGCAGTGGTTCTACGGCCGTGAGCGAATGGTTCACCTCGTGTGCGAGCGGATGGACGCCCGGATGCGTGAGGGCGGCCCGCTGGTGCTGATCGGCCCCTCGGGAGCCGGGAAGTCGTCCCTGCTCGCGGCCGGGGTGCTACCGGCCCTGGACGAAGGCCGGCTTCCGGTGGCGGGTTCGAGCACCTGGCCGCGGCTGCTGCTGACCCCGACGGCACACCCGGCCCTGGCACTGGCGGCCGCCGCCGAGCTCGACGCCGAGACGGCCCGGCACACGGCACCGGCGTGGCGGGCCGATCCCGCACGCTGCGTTGCCGAGCTGCGCGAGATCACCGGAGCCGGCGATCCGGCGCCCGCCGGGGAGTCCCCCTCCACGGGCCTGGTCGTCGTGGTCGACCAGTTCGAGGAGGTCTTCACGGCCTGCGGCGACGAGACCGAACGGCAGTGGTTCATCGACGTGCTCGACCGTCTGGCCCGGCCCGCGGGCGGTGCGGTCGTGGTGCTGGGAGTGCGCGCGGACTGCTATGCCGCGTGCACGGCCCATCCGCAGCTCCGGGCGGCGCTCCGGGCCGGACCGGTCCTGTTGGAGCCGATGACGGAGGACGAACTCAAGGACGCGATCCGCCGCCCGGCCGACAACGTGGGACTCGACGTCGAAGACGGCCTGGTCGAGGTGCTGCTGGCGGACCTGGGCGCGGTTGGGGGACCGGTCGGTACGAGCACCACGGGCCGGCTGCCGCTGCTCGCACACGCGCTGCGGGCCACCTGGCAGCAGCGCCACGGCCATACGCTCACCGTGGACGGATACCGCGTCACCGGCGGCATCCAGGGCGCCATCGCCACCACGGCGGACAGGCTCTACGACAGTCTGCCGCCGCCCTGTCAGGAGGCCGCACGGTGGGTGTTCCTGCGGCTCGTCATCGTGGGGCGCGACGCCGACGACAGCCGCCGGCGCGTCCGGTACGACGAGTTGCTGCGGCACGCGCCGGACCGGGAAGCGGCCGTCAGGGTCCTGGACGACTTCACCCGCGGCCGGCTGCTGACCCGGGACCAGGACACGGTGGTGATGACACATGAGGTGCTCATCCGCGCCTGGCCCCGGCTGCGGGGCTGGATCGAGCACGACCGCAGCGGAAACCTCGTACGACAGGATCTGGAAGAGGCGGCCGAGCTCTGGGAACAGGCCGACCGGGAGGTAGCCGCGCTGTACCGCGGCAACCGCCTGGAGGCCGCCCTTGCCTGGGCCGAAACGCACGGGCCGGAACTCAGCGGCGCCGCCCGGGCATTTCTGGCAGCCGCCCGCCACCACCAGCGGCGCGGGCAACGGCTCCGGCGCGCCGCGGTCGCCACCATCACCGCCCTGGCCGTGATCGCCTCGCTGGCCGCGGTGTTCGCCTTCCGGCAGGAGTCCAACGCCCTGCAAGCCCGCGACCAGGCCATCAACGCCGCCGTCACCTCCGCGTCCGTGCAACTGGCGCCGACCGATCCCTCGCTCTCCGCTCAACTCGCGCTGACCGCCTACCGCATGGACCCGACCCCGAACGCGGCGTCCCGGCTCATCACGACCGAGAACACACCGCTGGACACCCGGCTTCCGGGCCCGCGCGGCGCGGTGTACACCGTGGCCTACAGCCCCGACGGGCACATGCTGGCGGCCGGGAACGTCCACCAGAGGCTCGTCCGGCTGTGGGACGTCTCCGATCCCAGCCGTCCGGTGGCGCTGGGCCAACCCGTGCCCGTGGACCGTTCCGTCAATTCGATCCTGTCGCTCGCGTTCAGCCCGGACGGCCGGGTGCTGGCCGTCGGCGGCCACACCAGCCACAACGGCGACGCCGGTTCCGGCGGATTCGTCGACCTGTGGAGCCTGACCAGCCCCAGCCACCCGGTCCTGCTCGGCCGGCCGAAGAGCCCCGCCATTCAGGACTGGGACGCCATGGCCTCCATCGAATCGCTGGCGTTCAGTCCCGACGGCCGTACCCTGGCCGCCGGATGGCACTCCGGACTCGTCAGCCTGTGGAACGTCACCCGCCCCGACGACGTCAACCCCGCGGGAGCGCCCCTGAACCTCAAATGCCCCGACGTTTACTCCGGTCGCATCGCGTTCAGCCCCACCGGGCACACCCTGGCCGCCGCATGCGACGACGCCGCCGGCACGATCAGGCTGTGGAACACCGCCGACCCGGCCCACCCCGGCCGCGGCCCTTCCCTGAAGGCCGGGCATCACGTCAACTCCCTGGTATTCAGCCCCGACAGCCGCACCCTGGCCGCCGGATCCAGCGACAGCAAGGTCCACCTGTGGAAGGTCGCGGACCCCGGCCACCCCACCCCCCTGGGCAAGCCGCTGACAGGTCCCGCCCAGCCCGTCATGTCGGTGGCGTTCAGCCCGGACGGTCACACCCTGGCAGCCGGCAGCGCCGACCACACCATCCATCTGTGGAACGTCACCCACCTCGGGGCCATCGGCCCGCTGGGCCGGCCGCTGACCGGTCCCGGCGACGCGGTGACCGACGTGGTGTTCAGCCCGGACAGCCGCACCCTCGCCGCCGGGAACAGCGACGGCAACGTCGATCTGTGGAGTCTGCCGCCGACCCGGATCATCGGTGCCGGCGGCAATGTGGCGTCCGTGGCGTTCAGCCCCGACGGGCGCACCCTGGCCGCCGGAAACCAGAACAACACCGTCTCGCTGTGGAACACCGCCGACCCCCACCACCCCGCTCCCCGCGGTGATCCGCTCACCGGCCCCAAGGACCCTGTCAACGCCGTGGCGTTCAGCCCGGACGGGCGCACCCTGGCCGCAGGCGACAGCGGCGGCGCCGTCACGTTGTGGAACACCGCCGACCCCAGCCGTCCCGTTCGCCTCCCTGAGACCCTCAAGGGGGCGGACGGGCTCATCTTCTCCCTGGCGTTCAGCCCCGACGGTCACACCCTGGCCGCGGCCGGCGACAACGAGCGTGGCAGCATCGCCCTGTGGGACGTCAGCGACCCCGCGAAGCCCGAGGCCCAGCCCGGCATCTCCAATGACCACACGAGGTCCGTCGAGTCCCTGGCGTTCAGCCGCGACGGCACGATGCTGGCGGCCGGCGGCGACGGCAGCAACGGCACCGTCGGACTGTGGAGTACGACGGACCCCGGGGTCCGCATCGGGGAGCCGATCGGCCAGCCGACCGCCACCAGCACCTGGGTGGCGTTCAGCCCGGACGGCCGCACGCTCGCCACCGGGAACAGCCGCGGCACCGTCACCCTGTGGAATGCCACCGACCCCAACCACCTTACGCGCAGGGGCAGTCCCCTGACTGTGCCCGGCGGCAGCCTGGGGACGGTGGCGTTCAGCCCGGACGGGCACACCCTCGCAGCGGCCGGCCACACCGACAACGGCACCATCAACCTGTGGAACGTCACCGATCCCGACCATCCCACCCTCATTGGCCAGCCGCTGACCGTGGAGACCGGATTCGTCGACGTTCTGGCGTTCAGCCCGGACGGTCACACCCTGGCCGCCACCACCGACGACGGCGTGGCCACGCTCTGGGACCTGAAAGTCGAGTCCGCCATCAGCCGTATCTGTGCCGGGAGCTCCGGCGCCCTGAGCCGGCAGCAATGGAGCCGATACGTTCCCCAACTGCCGTACGACCCACCCTGCGTGACCACCTAGGCAGTTCCGTTGGGCCAGTCGGTCGTTGGTCCGGGTCTGGCATCAACTGATGTGCAGTGGGCGCGAATCGAGCCGTTGCTCCCGGACCGGTCGCCGAAGAGGGGCGGCCGCTGGCGGGATCACCGGGGGGGTGTTCGACGCGATCGCTTTAGTAGTCGGCTTCGGAAATCCTTCGGGGGTTGACGCCTCTTCTCCGGCTGTCAGACGTGGCTGCCACACTCTCCTCCCATGACGGCACCACCACCCTGGACCGATGACCTGTTCCCGTTCCCCACCCCACCCGCACTCGCCAAGGTGATCGACATCGCCTGGGAGGAGGGGTTCCTCACGACGGACCTATACGAGGAGGGCCTGTACGACGCTCCCCGCGTGCAGACCAGCTTTGCCCTGCCGTTCGACCTGTGCGAGGTACCCTTCGCACCCCAGGAGTGGGAGTACTGCTACGCGGGGGAAGCGTTCCGCCGGCACCACGTACCGTTCATGTCCGTGCCGGAACTCCTGCCCGCGGACCTTGGCACCGGCACCTGCGTCGGATGGGTGGTCCCTGCGCCGGAACTCGGACGCACCGACCATCCCGTTGCTTCATTCGGCCACACGGAGCCGGGCGTCATCGGCCGGAATACCCTGGACGGCCTCACCTTTCTGCTCTCCCTCGCCCTGCGCAGCGGAGGAGAGCGCCGTCGCACCCAGGTGGCACGTCTGTCGGCCGAACTGGGCATCCATCCCACCCCGGAGTACGGCCTTACCCCCGGCGGCCGCAGCGACGCGGAGGTCCCCCTCGATCTTGCGCCGCCGGCCGGCTGGCGCCACGAACCCGACCCGTCCGGCATCGGTGTCGGCGTTCTCGCACCCAACGACGCCTTCGCCGATGAGTATCCCGCCTTCACCCGGGACACTGACTTCATCCTGGCTGATGCCTCCCGGATGCTCGACGCGGGCTACCCGGCGAGCGCTCTTTTGGGACTCACCGCCGCCTACCACGAGGATGTAGGGCGCCTGCCGGACCTCCACCCCTTGTGGGCTCGCGCTTACGACGATCTCGGCCGCACGCTGCTCCGCGAACGTCTCGACGTCATGCTGTAAGACCACCCGGGCTAGCCTCGCACTTTGACGGAGTGGGGCGTCTGACGGGGGATCAACTAAACGGTCGGCTCCGGAAGTCCTTCGGGGGTTGACTCCGGAGCTGGTGTTGTGGCAGATGTCGGGGGCGGCGAGGTAGAGACCGCAGGCTCTGGCCGATAAGGTCCACTTCTGCTGATCGGCCTGCCTGCTTTGCGTATTGTCGCTGCCCACCTGATCTTGCTGACTGCCTCGCAGAGGCACCGGCTGAAGAAAGTGGCCTACAGCCACAAGACTCCCTACCAGGCCCGGATCCGCTCGCACATCGTGCTTCATGCGGCCAGGGGCCGTTCCCACGCGCGCATCGCCCGGCAGACCGGACTGCATGCGGACACCGTGCGGACCTGGCGGGGGCGGTTCGCGAGGGCGCAAGAGCGGCAGGGTCTTCTTCCGGAATACCAGTGAGGGGATGCAGACCGTCGCCAAGGCCGGCAAGGACAACGAACCCAAATGTCTTGCCGGAACATACTTCACCTGCCCTGATCTGGTGGTGACACACCGCCCTGGGGTGAAATGTTCGCGGCAGTAAGAGACATGGTTTCCAACGGGGACCACGCGATTTCTTTGCGGCGAGTCGAGTAGCAAATTCCTGAGAAGCGGATGCCCATCGAGGTAGCCCTTCGGTGGGCATCCGCTTGTTCTACCCCTGAACCACGAAACAGGCGTCCGTTCGGCCTGGCCTTTCTCGCGGCGATGCGGGATGACCAGGCCGGTCCCCTGGTAGCCGCCGTCCACGATCACCGTTGTCCTTCCAGCAGCGTCCTTCGCGCCGGACAGCTCCCATGCCTCCCTGACACCCACGGACGCGCCCTCTTTGGGTGCGCGTCTGTCGGGCCGGGGTGCGGGGCGCCGCCGTGTCGGCGGCGCCCCGCCGGGGTTCAGCCGACGCGCAGGGTCAGGGCCGCGGTGTGGAGCTTGCCACCGGTCTGGAACTGCAGGAACAGCCGCCAGTTGCCGGAGGCGGGCAGCTCGGCATGGAAGGACAGGTCCGGGCCGCCGTTGTCGCCGGTCACCTTGGTGGTGGGGTGGAGGTGGGCGAAAGCGGCGTCGCCTTCGTGGAAGGCGGTCAGGTGGGCGTAGGTGTCCAGGTAGGGCTCAAGGTCGGTGACGGGCTTGCCGTCCTTGGCGATCGAGACGGTCAGCGGGTGCGCCATGCCGGCCATGGGCTCGCCCTTGACGGTGACGGTGTACCCGTCGGCCTGTGTGCTGGTGGCGGGGGCGGGCAGCAGGGTCTTGGTGGCGTTTCCGGGCACGGTGACGGTGCGCGAGAGCACGAAGTCCTTGCCCTTGCCAGGCCCGGCATCGGGGGTGAAGGAGGCGAACAAGCGCCAGGAGCCCGGTGCGAGGGAGGACAGGTTCGCACTCCAGGTGCCGTCGGCGGACATGGTGGGGTGGATGTGCTGGAAGCCGGTCAGGTCAGAGCGGATGGCGTAGAAGTGCATCCGCTTGGTCTGGTCGAGGGCGAAACCGGTGACCGGCCGGCCGTCCGGGCCCGTGACCGTGAACCGATAGGCGGTCTGCTTGCCGGACGGCAGGGTCGCGTCCTTGGAGATGAGGCGGTAGCCGTCCCGGGTGTCGGACAGGCCGTTGCCGGAGGCCATGTGGTCCATGCCGGGCATGTCACCCATCGCTTGCGACGCGCTGGGTGAGGCGGACGCGGAAGACTTGCCGCCGTGGTCCGTGCCGGGCATGGAGGAGGAGTCGCTGGAGGAGGAGCCGCAGGCGGCCAGCGTCAGCGCGAGAGCGGCTGCGGCGCCGGTCGCTGCGAGGCCGCGGCGGCGCGCGAGGAAACGGTACGAGGTGACCATCGAAGTGGGATCTTTCCAGGTGGGCGCACCACACCGGTGGTGCGCGGAAACGAGCAGGACACGGTGCCGGTTTCCGGCCTGGGGCCGGGTCCGGCGCGCACCTGTCACGTCTGCGCGATGCACACCCGAAGAAGGACATCTCGTCCGCCACCCGGTGGCCCGCGCCGCCCTCTCCCGCCGGCCGCTGCCCGCAGTCGGGTCAGCGTCCACAGGGCTAGTCCGGCGGCACCCGCCACGACGAGCAGGCTGGGCGCAGGCAGGGGGGTCCGCTCGTGCGGGGCAGTCGACACGCACAGCGCTCCGGGCATCCCGGAGACGTCGGCGGCCCGAACGGCGGGGCCGGGACCGTGCCCGGTCGGCGCGTGGGCCGTGGGCAGTGCAGCGGTGTCGTGGCCACTGGTCATCGGCGAGGTCGCGGTCTTGGCGCCGTGGCAGCCCTCCGCGGCCGTGGCCGGGGCTCCGTGCATGAGGAAAAGCCCGAACAGCACCGCGCACACTGCCAGCAGCCGGGCGACGCCCCGCGTGCCTGCCTGTGCGCCGTCCACGGCCATGCCCCTTCCTTTTCGTTCAGTCGGGCCGTGCGACTATACCCCGGCAGGGTATCGACTGCGCGAGCTGGGTTCCCGAGGTGTACCCCCTGAGGACGGCCTGCTCAACGACTGGCCGGCACCTGCCACTCCCCGCCGTGGAGGCCGGACGAGCACGCTGCCTCCGGGGCGCCGGCCAGGCCCAGCCCCTTTTCGGGGACCCGCCCCGCCACGGGCGCTGTGGAACGGACCCGTCCGGTAGTCCGCTAAAGCCGCGGGCCGCGCGCCTCGATCCGGTAGTCGAAGGCGGCACCGCCGACGCCGACCTGGGTCACCCCGCCGTCGACGGTGAGGGTGGCCCCGTTGACGTAGGACGAGGCGGGCGACAGCAGCCAGTCGATCGCCTCGGCGACCTCCTCCGGATCACCCGGCCGCCCGGCGGGAGTCAGTCGGTTCGCCTCCTCGTACGCCGCCTCGGCACCGCCCGCCAGCCCCGCCTCCGCCGCGAACCGCGCCATCCGCTGGTCGGCCATCTCCGTACGCACCCAGCCCGGGCACACCGCGTTGGCCCGCAACCCCTGCGGCCCGTAGTCGACGGCGAGGGAGCGGCAGAGGTGGAGCAAGCCTGCCTTGGACGTCGCATAGGCGGCGTTGCCGACGCTGTTGCGGAGCGCGGCGACCGAGGCGACCGCGACCACCGCGCCGCGGGCCGCCAGCAGATGCGGCAGTGCGGCACGCAGCAACAGGAACGGGCCGGTGAGGTTGGTCTGTATCAGCTCTTCCCAGTCCTCGACGTCGGTGTCGCCGACCGCGCCGCCCCGCCCGATTCCGGCGTTGAGCACCACACCGTCGAGTCTCCCGTAGGCCGTCACCGTCGTCTCGACGAGCTCGCGCACGGCCGCGGGGTCGGCGGCGTCGGAAGGGTGGGCCAGCGCTCCGGTCTCCTCGGCCACCCGGCGCAGCGGCTCGGGTCGCCGCCCGGAGATCACGACCTGGTGCCCGGCGGTGCGCAGCAGCCGGGCGGTGGCGGCCCCGATCCCCGTTCCCCCGCCCGTCACCAGGACAACACGCTGTTCCGACATGCTCGTTCGCCTCCGAAGGTGGTCAACTTCCGGTACCCCGCACGGCGAGCATACGAAGCGCCGGCACCGCCGAGCCGACCGGGCGCAGCCGCCGTCGGCACCACGAGTGGATGCGGGTGAGGAATGACCGCGGCGAAGGGCAGCGGCGATCACTGATGTGCGGGTGGGGGGCCCGAGACCTCAGCCCACGAGGGCCGGTGCTTGTGGTGCCGGAAGGGTCCGGGTCCGTAGTGCCCACCGGGTGAGCGGCCGGGTGGCGAGGCCGCAGAGTGCGAGGATGATGCCCAGTACCACCCAGCCGGGCCGGCCCCATTGGAGGCAGAGGGCGGTGAGCACGACCGGCGCCGCCGCACGTACCGCGCCGTCAGCCAGATTGAAGGCTCCCTGGTACTGCCCTTGGGCGTGTTCCGGGGCCAGCGTGAAGCTGATCTCGAACGCCCCTGCCGCCAGGCCGAGTTCACCCGATGACAACAGGAGCACGCCGACGAGCAGCAGGGCAGCGGCGATGGGTGCGGAAGTCCCGGCGGCGAGGGCGAGCACGGTGCAGCCGGCGAGAGCCAGACACCCTGCGCCGCGGAGCGCGGTGGAAGCGGGCAACGGGCCCCGCACCCACCGGGTCGCCCTGACCTGGAACAGGACGACCACTGCCGTATTCACCACCAGCAGTGCGGAGAGCCACCACCGCGGCGCCGCGGTGTGCGACACCAGCCAGAGCGGCAGGACCAGGGACACCACGTCGTACTGGAACGCGATGACCCCGCACAACAGCGACAGGGCGAGGTACGGCCTGTCCCGCATGGCCTCCATGCGTGGCGCGCCGGGCGGGCGTGGGACCGGCTCGACGGACGGGATCTTGAGCAGCAGGCTTGCCGCGGCGAGGAAGCTCAGTCCGTTCGCCAAGGTGAGAAGGGTGTAGCCCGTCGTCGAGTCGAGTTGGAGCGCGATGCCGGCCGCGGCGGCGCCGATGCCCATGCCGAGGTTGGTGACGGCTCGGAGATGGCTACGGACTCGGGTGCGTTCTCCGGGCTCGCTGATCCGTGCGATGAGGGCGCCGCCGACTGCCTGGGCGCCGCGTTGGCCGATGGCGGCGACGGTGACCAGTGTGAGGAACACGGCGAAGGAGTGGGTCATCGGGAACAGGAACATCGCGGTCGCCTGGACAGCTTGGGTGGCGACGTACAGTCCCCGGGGGCCGACGCGATCGGCCACCGCGCCGAAGGGGAGTCCCGACAGGATGCCGGCGACCGTCGCGAGGGCGAGGCCGCTGCCCACGGCCGACACGCTCAGCCCGACGACGCGGGTGAAGAACAGCATGCTGCCGGCGAGATAGAGGCCGCTGCCGACGGTGGTGACGAAGCTGGCGATCGTAAGAAAGCGGACCGGGCCACGCACGGCATTGCTGTTCATATACGCCTCTGCGGGGCGCTGTTGTTCTGCTGGTGGCACACGGCGCTTTCTTTCGGTTCGGGTTCGGATGCCTGGTTGTTCCGGGACAGGTTCCCGGGCCTCACGGGGGTGCGCGCCGGCGCTTCTTGCGGCGGCGGCACCCGGCCGGGCTCTCGGCCGAGAGGCGACATCGGGCCAGGTGGTGGCCGGACGGTGAGAGGCAGCGGTGGAACCGCCGCAGAACTTTCCCTCGCGAGCTGCTAACGGCAGGCCAGTTGCTCGCGCAGGGCCGACAGACACTCGGCTCGATAGGCCTCCAGCCCCGGTGCCGCCGCCTGCTTCCTGCGGTTGAACTCACCGGTGTTCACCCAGGTGACGATCAGGTCCGCCAGGGACGGAATGCCGTTGTAGCGGGCCGTCATCCCGTCGATATGGCCGCTCAACGGATAGAAGGCGGGCAGGAGCGAGGGAAGGCCGAACCGGACCATGTCATTGACGTTGCCCGTGACACAGGTCCGGCCGCGTGTCTCGACGATGCCGTTGCGTGTGAGGTATTCGGAGACCGGAAGAATGAGGAAGTCGGCCTCCGACAGCGTCCGGTCGAACTCCTCCTGGGCGACGTAACCGGGGTGATCCCGCAGATCGACCGAGGGAGCGACCGCCTTCCTTGCCGTTTCGACGGCAGCCTTGGTCTCCTCCGTGGAGTGCTCTCCCAGAAAGTCGACGCGCAGTCGCTTCGTCAGCCGGGGGGCGGCGAGTTCCAGTGCGGACAGCACCTCGGCGTGGTCCCTGCCGGAATACAGCCTTCCCGGAACGCAGCACCGCACCTCGTCCCGTACGAACTCCCTGGGCGGATGCTGCGGGTAGGCGATGTTGATTGCGCGGCCCCGCAGCGGGTCGCCGGCCTTCCTGAGTCGGATGTCCGGGAGAAGGACACCCGCCGCGCCGTCGAGAACGAGCTTCGCGATGGCCGCGCTCGGCCGCTTGTCGTCCGACGAGGTGAACGTGTTGAGGTTGTGCACCAGGCAGTGCCAGATGGGTCTCATCGTGCGCGCATTGCACAGCAGGTCGCACAGGGCGTCGATCGGGGTGATGAGGATCAGGTGATCCTGTGCACCGATCGAGGACTTGCACTGCTCCAGGAATTCCGCGTAGGGCAGATCCGGGGGACACACCTGCCACTCGACTGCCGAGGATGCGACGGCCTCTGAGGCCTCGGCGCAGAAGGGGTTGGTGTAGACGGTCGGGTTCGCCCCGAGAGCAATGACTTGTCGTATGAGACTGTCGAGGACCTCACTGTGTGCGCTGAGCTCGATCAGGCCGATCTTCATCGAGGTGTCTCCGTCAGTGGTGAGCGCCCTGCGGGATCAGTGGCTGCGAAAGGAGCTGACGCCGTGGTGCAGCGCCGGGGAACATGGACCGTCTGTCCGTCATGCCGCAGGGCCGGGCCGGGATTCTGGCAGTGCTCACGCCGACGGAGGAAGCTCTTCCAGCAGGAGTCCTTGCTCGACCAGCAGCCGTAGCAGGGGGGCGATGTCTTCGGCCGGGTCGAATCCGGGGGCCCATTCGATGGCTTCCGCGAGGGTGAACGACTCGCGGCGCAGGAGATTGTCGATGAGCTCCGGGGGAGCGCCGTCGAGGGTGATTTTTCTTGTGCCGAACTGGAGACGGTGCTGTTCGGACTCGGCATCGTAATCAACCTTGACGGGGTTGAACTGTGCTCGCCGCAGACGTGTGTCGGCCTTCGTGGACAGGGGATGAAACCCGGACTGACTGGGGAGACCGACCTCCCGGTGGCGGCTGTCCTGGGTGGTCAGATGATTGGCGAGGTACGCCTTCACCAATTGCTCGTCGCCGGCCAGCGCGACGAGCCTGTCCATCAGACCCCGTACGTGGTCGGCGAGTTGGGCCGTGTCACCTCGGACGACGGGCGGCAGATTGCGCCGCCACTCCTCCTCGTCCATCAGCTCGTCCGCGAGCCACTTCAGCCAGTAGACGCCGGTGCGGCAGGTCACGCCCAGCGTCAGGTGCAAAGAGGGTTCGTCACCGGCCACTGCGTAGTGCCAGTGGCCCCGTGGAATGTAGAGCACGTCCCCCGGACGGAGTTCGGTCTCGATGTACGGGGGGCCCTTGGGTTCGCCTGTGTCGACGGAGACGTTGTTGTATTTGTCGAGCGGGTACTTGTACGTCTCCTCGGAGACGACCCATCGCTTCGTCCCCTCGATCTGCAGGATGAAGACCTCATGGTCGTCGTGGTGCTGGTCGAACCCCTGCTGCTCGGGCCAGGAGCAGTACATGTTGACCTGGCTCCGGTGGCCGATCGCACGCTCGACCGCCGTCGCCAGCTCGGCGATGGCGGGTATCCGCCGCTGCAACTGATTGATGATCAGGGTGTAGCCGTCCTGGCAATGCTTGATCCACTCATCGGCCGTCTCGGGCTGGCCGGAGATCTTTTTGCCTATCGCCGCCAGGCGGATTTCTTCGCCGAACCGGAGGCGATGGAAATTGAGCAGGTGGTTGAGCTGATCCCAGGAGAAGAGTGAACGGAAACGGTCCCGGTCCTGCCCACGTAAGATGACGCCCCGGGTTGTCCAGTTTTCGCGAAGAAATTGATCGAGGGGCATCGGGTCAAGCAGGGATTCGAGATCGAACACGCCATTCCTCACGGTTTAAGGGGAGTGCCCGGTGACTCCAGGAGCCACCGGGCGGGTCAGGACAGTGACTTGACCCCTGCCCTTACACGTCCTTCTGGTCGACCTCGAGGTTCGGCACGCTCTTGACCTGGGCCGTCTTCACTGTCTCCACGGAGAATCCAATCCGCTTCGGCCGAGGGGCCGCGTGCGTCCCGCTCTTGGGTGCTACGGAAACCTTGGTCATCGATGTCTCCTCGAGTAGGGAACTTCCTCTCCATTCCTACTACTTTTTGTCCATAACTGCGGGAAACGTGTGAAGGATCACGGGCGACAAATCGAGCCATAGCCTTCGGGTACTTGCCAATCATCGGCAACTGTGCGCTGTGAGGGGTGGGGTACTGATCGTTTCCGAATGCGGTACCGACAGTGGCCTCAAGTGGATGGCGGAGCGGGTGACTTCGAGAGGCCCTTGGTGGCGGGCCGGCGTGTATCCCCGCGCTGGTCAGGGCCGCCAGGATCAACACTCGATGCTGCCGGCCGCGAGTTCGCCGCGCGCCGTCTCATCGTCATGACGTGCGGGGGAGACCCCGCGGAGCCGACGGGCGTCACCCAATGTCGTGCGGGTTGTCTCCACGGAGATTGGCGGATACCAATGTCAACAGCCCGGAACCCGTAGGTGCGGTGCGCTTCCAACGGGGTAATGCGCTGCTTCACCGGATTGACCTACGGGGGTGGAGGTCAAGGGCGAGGGCAGGCAGGGGCCTTGACCCCTGATCTTGGACACACGAGACGCTGGATCCTGAGGATCTGAGAACGGACATCTCATGCGTCGGTGGTTGGTATGGGCAAGCGGAACCCTCAACAGTGGTTGGTTGACGCTGAGTTGTGGCCGAGAATTGAGCCGTTGCTGCCCTCGTCACCTGATGGTCGGCGGCTGGGGCGGAAGAAGGCACTGGAGGACCGCAAGGTCCTGTGCGGCACCTTGTTCGGCCTCTGCACCGGCATCCGGTGGGAGTGGCTGCCTGGTGAGCTTGGGCTGGGCTCGTGATGACCTGCTGGCGGCGGCTGCGGGACTGGAACAAGGCCGGGGTCATGCAGCGCTGCATGAGGTGCTGCTGGACGAACTGCGGGTCATCGACCGTCTGGACCTGTCGCGGGCGGTGATCGACAGCTCCCACGTCCGGGCGCTCAAGGGCGGCCCAAAACCGGAGGGAGCCCGGTCGACCGGGGCCGGCGGAGCTCCAAGCACCACGTCATCTGCGACGCCAGCGGCATCCCGCTGGCGGTGACGCTGACTGGCGGCAACCGTCATGACCGCACCCAGCTGATGCCGCTGTTGGAAGCGATCCCGTCCATCCGCGGCAAGCGTGGCCGGCCCCGCAAGCGACCAGAGGAGGTCTATGCCGACCGAGGCTATGACCACGACTGCAACCGCCGCCAGGTCTGGGCTCAAGCCCGGCATCGCCCGGCGCGGCACTGAGCATGGCTCCGGGCTGGGGACCAAGCGATGGGTCGTGACCTGAGGTCGTAGTAGGCCCGAGGCAAGGCTTACAACTTCATCGCACACCCTCCGCAGTTGGGCTAACAGGCACTGTCTTCGTCGTCCGGGGGGACGTCTTGTGTGCGGTGGAGGTCGAGGTAGTAGCGCTCAGGGGTGGCGTTGTTCTGCCAGGCGCGTTTGAGGCTTTCTGGCTCGGTGTGCTCGGTCAGGGTGCGGTTGTAGTAGTTGCGTGTGGCGTTTCGGCCGGTCCACCAGGCGTGGCCTTCGTAGACCCCGGGGCGGGGGAGATCCATGGTTCCTGCGGGACCGAAGGTGAGTTGGTTGATGACCAGGCAGGCGGTGGCGGACTCGATGGTCACGGGGGTGGAGCCCTCGGAGTCCTTGGGTGGTGCTTGTGGCTGATCCCAGATGCGGATGGTGACGTCGACCTTGATGTCGGGTTGCAGGCTGTGCAGGTACAGGTGGTGGCCGTTGCCGGCTACCACCTGCTGGCGTGATGCCTCGGCTGCGGTGCTGTCGTCGAGGTAGGCGTCGGCGTCGTAGACCTCCACGAGACCGTGTGCGGGTCGGGCTTTAACGGTGTGTTCGGCGAGCAGCGCCACAGTGTCTTCCTTGGGTTAGCTCGTAATATTTACGAAGGAGGGATCGCCGTCGAAGGATCCGGTTCGCGGTGTACACGGAGTTGAGTCGACGGCCGCCGGTTTCGTTGTCCGTGCCGTCAATGAGCCGGAGAGCAATGCTCAAGACCTGTGGATCGGCCTCGGCAGGGGTGCCTCGCGGAACGCAGAGGGCGTACCTTCCCGAGTGATCGACTTCTGGTCATCGCGTAGGTCCGCGTTGGCGCGCGGGTCGGGAAGGCACGCCCGTGCTCAGCGTAGGCAACAACGACGGAACCACCGAGACCGGCTCCCTGATGGACGACATCGTCCGCGAGGGCGCCCGGCGGATGCTCGCCGCGGCCCTGGAAGCCGAAGCCAACCAGTACATAGCCGAGTTGGCCGACCAGCGTGACGAAGCCGGTCGCCGGCTGGTGGCCCGCAACAGCCACCACCGCGAGCGCACCGTGACCACGGCTGCCGGCCCGGTCCCGGTCAAGGCGCCGCGCGTGAACGACAAGCGCGTCGACGCCGCCAGGGGTGAGCGCGAACGGTTCTCGTCGAAGATCCTGGCTCCCTGGTGCCGGAAGTCCCCGAAGATCAGCGAGGTCCTTCCCCTGCTCTACCTGCACGGACTGTCCTCCGGCGACTTCGTGCCCGCCATGGAACAGTTCCTCGGCAGCCCAGCCGGGCTCTCGCCGGCCACCGTGACCCGGCTGACCAAGCAATGGAGTGACGACCACGCCGTCTTCCAAGCCCGCGACCTGTCGGAATCCGACTACGTCTATATGTGGGCCGACGGGGTTCACCCCAAGATCCGCCTCGGCCAGGCCCGCTTTTGCGTCCTGGTCCTCATGGAAGTGCGCGCCGACGGCCGCAAGGAGCTCGTCGCGCTCGCCAAAGGCTGCGCGAGTCCACCGAGTCCTGGGCCGACCTGCTACGTGACTGCCGACGGCGCGGCATGCGAGCCCCCGAGCTCGTGGTCGGTGACGGCGCGATGGGCCTATGGCGGGCTCTTACGGAGGTGTTTCCGCAGGCCAGGCACCAAAGGTGCTGGGTTCACAAAACCCGGAACCTGGTCAACGCCCTGTCGAAGTCGGCCCAGCCCGGAGCGAAGAAGGCATTGCAGGAGATCTACAACGCCGAAGACCGTGACCACGCCGAGAAGGCGGTCAAGGACTTCGATCGCGCCTACGGCGCGAAGTGGCCCAAGGCGGTGAAGAAGGTCACCGACGAGACCGATGAACTCCTGGCGTTCTACGGCTTCCCCGTCGAACACTGGGTCCACCTCAGGACGACGAACCCGATCGAATCCACCTTCAGCTCCGTCAAGTTGAGGACCCGGGTCACCCGCAGAGCTGGCAGCCCCGCAGCGGCCCTGGCCATGGTGTTCAAGCTCGCCGAGTCCGCCCAGGCCCGCTGGCGCGCGATCACCGCACCACACCTCGTCGCCCTCGTCCGCAACGGCGCCACATTCCAGAGCGGCTACCTCGTCGAGCGTCCCGAGGTGAGCGCAGCATGACCAGGCACGGGAACCGTCCACTGCTCTTCCTGGACGTCGACGGGCCGCTCCTGCCGTTCGGTGACGGCCCGCAGCGCGTTCTGGCGGGCACCGCATCGAACTCGCATCTGGCGCGGCTCGACCCGCAGATCGGGCCGCGGCTCGCGGCGCTGCCGTGCGACCTGGTCTGGGCCACCACCTGGGAAGAAGAGGCCAATTTCGAGCTGGCACCGCGGCTCGGCCTGCCGCAGCTGCAGGTCGTGAACTGGCCAGAGCCCTCAGCCGCCCACGAACACGAAGACCAGTGGTTCGGGCTCCACTGGAAGACCCGAACCCTCGTCGCGTGGGCGGACGGACGCCCGTTCGCCTGGGTCGACGACGAGATCACCGACGCCGACCGAGACTGGGTATCCACCCACCACCCCGCACAGGCGATCCTCCATCATGTCGCGTCGTCCCGCGGCCTCACCCACCAGGACTTCGCAGTCCTCGATCAATGGCTACAGCTGGCTTCAGGTTCTCCGCGATGATCCACAGGATTTGACAGTTACTCCTGGCCGCGAGATCTCTTCCGGGTTCTTGCCTGGGATGGACCGGGGGTCAGAAGAGGGCTCAAGGGCGGGTACCGGTCGGCCGATGGCGCTGGCATGGAAACGCGTTGTCTCGTCGCCGCTCGCTGTCTTCTGTATCGCTGTCTGTCCGGGATGGTTACCGGGGGCTTGGCTGTCCTGTGGGTGGCGGTGCCCGTGGCCCCAACTGTGGCGGCCGCGGCCACCTTTTCGCCGTGCCTGGCGGCGACTGCGGACGGGGACGGTCTGCGGGCGCTGTTCGGATCGGAGAACCGGCTGATCCGTACGCGCGAGCAGGTGGTCGCGGTGACGTTCAACGCGGCCTGGAACGACGCAGGCCTGGACCGCGTCCTCGGTGGGCTC
Organism: Streptomyces sp. NPDC048197; assembly: GCF_043202395.1. Taxonomy (NCBI): domain Bacteria; kingdom Bacillati; phylum Actinomycetota; class Actinomycetes; order Kitasatosporales; family Streptomycetaceae; genus Streptomyces; species Streptomyces sp. NPDC048197. Next base: position 20,186 of record NZ_JBIDAJ010000023.1, on the reverse strand, counting down.
GACCGTCGGCATACGCCGGCCACGTTCTTCCTGACTGGCGATTTCGCCGACCGCTACCCGCAGGTCGTGAAGAGGATCGCGACCGGCGGGTACGGGTTGGGCAACCACTCCTACAGCCACCCCCACTTCAAGGACCTGACAGCGGCAGGGGTGCGTCGCGAGGTCCGGGCAGCGGACCGGGCCCTGCGCGCGGCCGGTGCAGGACGGGCCCTGACCCCGTTCTTCCGGTTCCCCTACAGCGAGACCACTCCTGCCCTGATCAGCGAGGTCAACGGGTACGGCTTCGCGGACATCGAGTTCACCACGGACACCAACGGGTGGATGGGCCTCGGGGGCGGCATGAGCGTCGACGGCGCGGTGCGCAGGGCCCTTGACGCCCTGCGCCCTGGGGCGATCCTGCAGATGCACGTCGGCGACCGCGAGGGCGGCACGGACGTGATCGACGCCCAGGCCCTGCCACGGATCCTCGATGCAATCGCCGCCCGTGGATACCGCGTCGTCGACCTCCGTACTCTCCTCCCACGGGCGATCCATCACCTCGGGAGCCGGTGATGGTCGGGCGCTTTCAGGCACCGTTGGGGCCGGGCGCACTCCCAAGACCTCTTTCCGCGCTCGACGCGCGGGGCGGCCGGGGAAACCAGGGTGGAGGTGCGCGGTGGAGTGTGCTGCGGGCCTGCGTCTCACCGGCAGCACGCTTAACCGCAGAGCCACACCCCCTGAGAACCTGCCGTAGGGCCCCAACGACGGGGGTGCGACGTCACGCCTCAGGCGTGAGAGCCCAGAGAATTCGGGCCGACTACGACACCGGCGCGTCTGCGAGCTGGACTGCCAGGGTTCACCCCGCTCTTCGGCACGGATCGCCAGGCGGACGGGGCCGGCACGCAGATCGATCCGTACGACCGCAGTCTGCCAGTCGGGCGGGGCGAGTCCTCCGGGGACGCGTGCGGGAAGGCGACGCGGTCCTAGCGGGCGTTACTCGGTGACGGCCCCACCTTGAGGGCGATAAACCTCCAGCCGCCGCTCCGCGCCCGGCGCCGGGTGGTCGAGCACCGCGTGCGGCCGGGCGGCGACGTGCACTCCACGGATCAGCACCGGCCACAGGCGGGCCGGGATTCGCGGGTCCCCGGTTCACCTCCGCTCGCGCGGAGAGCACGTAAGCGCGCGGCACCCAGGAGCGTTTGGACCCGGTTCACCTCCGCCTGCGCGGAGAGCACCCTTCGCGACCTGCCCGCCGCCGCGGGATCCGCTGCACCATCCCGGACAGGGCCGACCAGGCACGCAACCGTCAGAGGCTGGGCTCTCATGGCGGCCGGCCGCCGCGCTTTGACCCGGTTGACTACCGCGAGCGCCATGCGGTCGAGTGCGGGATCAACCGCCTCAAGAGGCACCGTGCTGTCGCACGCGCTATGACAAGCTCGCGGTCCGCTATGAGGCGACCGTCCTCGTCGCGGCCATCAACGAGTGGCTGTGACCACACACGCGCACTGCCTTGTCGTTAACCCGTTGCCCCGGAGCCGATTGGCCAGCTAGGTTCGCCCAGCCGCCTGCATCGGTGCAGGCCGGCGCTGTCGACGAGGAGGTGTGGAGCACATGCGCAGGAGTGCCCGGGAATTGAGCTCGCGTACTGACCTTTGCCACCTCCTCACGACGGAGACACCTTGTCCCTTCGCATCACCCCACTGACCGACCCCGCTCACGGGCCGCACGGCCGGCGTCTTGCCTGGCTGGCGTCGGGCGCGGATTCCATCCCTGCCGGGGCGGCCTTTTTGCGACTGTTCGATGGCGGACAAGAGCACCTGGCCGAGCTCGACCTCCGTGTTCATCCTGCGGAGCGCCGCAAGGGCGTCGGCTCCCGGCTCCTCGACAGCGTCGTGGCCACCGCCCGGGACAACGCCCGACGCTGCGTCGTCGCGCAGGCAGAAGCTGGATCGCCCGGCGACCACTTCCTGGCAGCGCGCGGTTTCCGCAAGGTCCTTGCCCTGAGGTACACCTGCTTGCCGCTGGCCGACGTGGACACCGCCGTCGTCACCGAGATCATCGAACGTCCGCATCCCGGCTACCGGCTGATGTCATGGAGGGGAACCGTCCCCGACGACCTCGCCCAGACGTTCGCCGCCTCCCGCCGCGCCATGGACGACATGCCCATGGACGACACCGACTACGGCATCGTGACCTGGGACGTGGACCGCGTGCGGGCCGCGGCGAAGGCCGTCGAACAGCGCGGCGACCATCTGCACACCGTCGTCGCCATTGACACCTCCAACGGCTCGATCGCCGGGTTCACGGAACTCGTCATCCCCGGCAACGGCGCAGGTGACGGCCAGCACTACGGCACCGGTGTGCTGTCCGAGCACCGTGGTCACGGCCTCGGCCGGTGGATGAAGGCCGAGTCGATCCGACAGGCCCGTAGGGACTATCCGGACCTCGGTGGCCTCCTGACCGACACCGCCGACAGCAACGCGCACATGCGACGGATCAACGACGGTCTCGGCTACACGCCCACACACACGACACACCAGCATCAGCTCGACCTCTAGCAGAGAGCGGACGGGCCGGACCGGGGCATCACCCCGCCCGGCCTGTCCGCGCTTTCGATACACGGCCTAGCGGCGTTCAGCGGGCACTGGGTGCGCAGGGCGGTGAGGCAGTCCGCGGCCCGGCGCTGCGGGTCGGTGTCGGTGCTGGTCCAGGCGATCCGGGCGTCCGGCCGGATGAGGACTGCGGTGACGTCCCGCCAGATTGGGTCTGCCGTGGCGGTGTTGACGGTGGCCGCCCGCTGTTCCAGGCCGTCCGCGGAACACGGTGTGGGGGTCCTGCCGAGGTCCAGCAGCAGTGGCCGGCCGTGGTGCATCAGCGGGTGGGCGGTGGGTACGCCGGCCGCGTCCAGGGCGAGGCCGGCCAGTCGGGTGCCGTTGAGGGGGTGCGCGCCGGGTGTGGTGTTGGCGGGGTGCGGGTCGTCGAAGCCGGCGATCCGGCGGGCCCACTGTCGGTTGGTCCGCGGTTCGGCGAGCGCGGCGGACCAGACCTCGCGCAGTGCGATCTGCTCCGGGCTCGCCGCGGCGAACAGGGCGAGCTGCGCGCGGGTGTTTTCGATGACGGCGCGGGCGGCCGGGCGGCGTTCTGTGTCGTAGCTGTCGAGCAGTCCGTCGGGGGCCCGGCCCTGGAGGGTGGCGGCCAGCTTCCAGCCCAGGTTGGTGGCGTCCTGGATGCCGACGTTCATGCCCTGCCCACCTGCGGGGAAGAACATGTGTGCCGCGTCCCCGGCCACCAGCACCCGTCCGGCCCGGTACCGTGCGGCCTGGCGGGTGGCGTTGCCGTAGCGCGACAGCCACCGGGGGTTGCCGATGCCGAGGTCCCGTCCCAGGAGCGCCCGGGTCTGCTCGCGCACCTCCTCCAGGGTCAGCGGTTCGCCGGTGCCGTGGTGCATGGTGGCCGTGGACAGGCCCGCCAGTCGGTGGACGCCGTTGCCGATCGGGGCCGCCAGGAACGAACCGGTCGGCCCGGTGGCGGCGAGCGGCGCGGTGGGCGGATCGTCGAGTTCGACGTCGGCGAGCCAGCCGGTCAGGGTGGTGTCCTGGCCGGGGAAGTCGATGCCGGCTGCCTGGCGCACGGCGCTGCGGGTGCCGTCGCAGCCCACCACCCAGTGGGCCCGAACGGTCCGATGGGTGCCGCCGGCCCGGATCACCACCTCGACGGCGTCCGGCCCCTGGGTGAGCGAGACGACCTCCTCCCCACGCAGGACTCGGGCGCCCACGGCGAGTGCGTGTTCCTCCAGGAGCTGCTCGGTGACGGACTGGCCGAGCGACAGCATGAACGGGTGCACCGCCCCGACTGTGGAGAAGTCCAGCCGGGTGGTCGCCGCGCCGAAGTGGCCGGTCGGCACCGGGGTGCCGCGTTCGATGAACCGCTCCGCGAGGCCGCGGGTGGCGAAGGTGTCCAGCGTGCCGGCCTGCATGCCGACCGCGCGCGACCGTCCGTCCGGTACCGCCCGGCGCTCCACGACGGTCACCTCCACCCCGTGCAGGCGCAACTCCGCGGCGAGCCAGAGCCCCACCGGACCGGCCCCGGCGATGAGCACGTCGAGCATGACAACCGCTTCCTCTCACTTTTGGGACGATGCGCCACGACGGCGGCGCGTCGATGCGCCGGCCCAGGGGCAGCCTCGTGGCGTCAGATGGGCAGTGCCGCTCAGCGGGCGCTGCCGAGGTTCCGGTCGGCGTCGGCGCCTTCGAGCATGAGGGTGGTCTCCTCGATGCGGCGGAAGCGGCCGTCGGGGGCGAACTCGCCGAAGAGGTAGACCTCCATGCGGACGGTGGAGCCGTCGGTCTTGATGACCTCCATCGTGTGGCGGTCGGCGTAGCGGTCGCCGGACGAGAGCTCGTCGTGCACCTCGACCGAGCCGCCGGCGACGACCGTACGCAGGTGGGCTATGTGGGCGAGGAACTCGGTGCGATCCGCCCAGTTTCCGTCGGTGCGCTGGCGGTAGTCGGGGGTGAAGTGCCGGTCGGCGGCCTCGTCGAGGTCGAGGCCCGGGGTGAGGAGCAGGTCGGTGAGGGCGGCGCGGGCGTCGGTGTGGGTGCTGACGGTGGTCATGACGGTCCTCTGGGGTCGCGTTTCGACAGAAAGTGCGTGCGTCGAGCACGCATATGCACCGTACTGCAGATTGCGTGCGTCGCGCACGCTAACCTCGGGTCATGCCCGAGGATGTAGGACACGAGATCGCCGAGGCCCTGGGAACTCTGCTCAAGCGAGGCACCCGGGCACATCTGTACGCGCGCCTGACCGACGGCCTGGGCGAGGCGGTGGACGAAACCACCTACCCCGTCCTCAGCGGGCTCGCCCGGACCGGCCCGCGCAACGCTGCCAACCTCGCGGGCGAGATCGGTCTTGACCGCTCCGTCGTCACCCGCCGCGCCACCCGCCTGGAGGAAGCCGGTCTGCTGTGCCGCGAACCCGACCCCGACGACCGCCGCGCCACCCTGCTCGCCCTGACCGAAACCGGACACCAGGCGGTGCAGACCACCCGGCAGCGCCTCGCCACGCTCATCGAGGCATCCCTCGCCTCCTGGCCGCCCAAGGAGGCGCAGAGCTTCGCCCGCCAACTCCACCGCTTTGTCACCACCAGCCCGTTCGCGGAATCATGACGCCGGCACGCGAGGCGCGAGCGGCAGGAACCGCTGTCCACCGTGAAGTTTATGGTGCAGACCCTCGCCGCCCCCCCCCCGGCGAACTCCAGTGCGAGCCATCGCTGACGAGGCTCGCTCTGTCCAGCCCGCGCTTCCGCCTGGGCCGACTTCGGCCGCACCAACAGCGGCCCCCGAGAGGAATCCGTGAGTATGACCGGCATCGCGTTGCTGGACCCGACGTGTCCGCCAGCGCGGAAGTCACATGCCCGCTCACCCGGATGTCCGCGTGTCCGTGGACGGTCGACTGAGATCGGTGACCGGCGTCACATCCGGATCCTGTCAGCAATCGGTGCGCGGTCTCGTTCATGGGGCACGCGAACAAGACAGGAGCAACGCCATGAAGCACCGCATCGTCGTACTCGGCGCGGGATACGCCGGGGCCTTTGCCGCCGGAAGCCTGGCCCGCCGGCTCTCGCCCGCCGACACCGAGATCACCGTCGTCAACGCTGAGCCCGACTTCGTCGAGCGGATGCGGCTCCACCAGCTCGCGATCGGCCAGGACTTCGCGGCCCGCAAGCTCGCCGACGTATTCGCAGGCACCGGGGTGCGGCTGCGCCTGGCACGCGTCACCGGTGTCGATCCCGAGCGCAGGACCGTTGCGGTGACCGGCGAGCAGGGCGACGGTGAGCTCGCCTACGACACGCTTTTCTACGCGCTCGGCAGCTCCGTGGCCCATCGTGGCGTTCCCGGCGTGGCCGAGTACGCCTTCGATGTGACCGGTCGGCCCTCGGCGCTGCGTCTGCGCGAGCGGCTGGCCGGCCTGGGCGAGGGCGGCACCGTGTTGGTCGTCGGTGAGGGGCTGACCGGCATCGAGACCGCCACTGAGTTCGCCGAGTCCCGCCCCGACCTCTCGGTGGCGCTCGCGGCCCGCGGCGAGCTGGGCGCCTGGCTCTCCCCGAAGGCCCGCCGCCACCTGCGCCAGGCTTTCGACCGGCTCGGCATCACCCTCCACGAGCACACCGGAATCGAAGCCGTCGAGCCGACACAGGCGATCGCCGCCGACGGTACGTCCATCCCGGCCGACGTGACGGTGTGGGCGGCCGGATTCGCCGTGCACCCCATCGCGGCCGCCAGCGGCCTGGAGGTTGCCGAAACCGGCCAGATCGTCGTCGACCGCACCATGCGCTCGGTCTCGCACCCGGACGTCTACGCCGCCGGTGACTGCGCCTACGCGATCGGCGACAACGGCCGGCCGCTGCCGATGTCCTGCGCCTCGGCCGGCTTCACCGGCATGCAGGCGACCGCCGCGATCATCGCGCGTCTGACGGGCAGCAAGGTAGCGACCACCGGGCTGAAGTACTACGGCAACCACATCAGCCTCGGGCGGCGGGACGCCATCGTCCAGATGGTGGGCGAGGACGTCCGCTCGAAGTCCTGGTACCTGGGCGGCCGGACCGCCGTACGCTTCAAGTCGGGTGTGCTCAAGGGGTCCGGGTGGAGCGTCGCCCACCCGACCTTCGGCATGCCCAAGCGCAGGCGCCGCCTGGCCACCGGGCCCGACCGGGCCGGTGTGAGGGTCGCCGCATAGGCTCCTTTGCATGGACAGCACAGCCCTCGATCGGTTCGAGGCCAGCCGGGGCCGGCTGGCCTCGCTCGCGTACCGTCTGCTCGGCTCGGCCGCCGACGCCGAGGATGCCGTGCAGGACACCTTCCTGCGCTGGCAGGCCGCGGACCGCGAACACATCGAGGTGCCGGAGGCGTGGCTGACCAAGGTCGTCACCAATCTCTGCCTCGACCGGCTCCGCTCGGCGCAGGCGCGGCACGAGCGCGCTGTCGGAGACTGGCTGCCCGAGCCACTCCTCGAGGGCGACCCGATGCTCGGCCCGGCCGAGACCTTCGAGCAGCGCGAATCGGTGTCCTTGGCCGTACTGACCCTCATGGAGCGCCTCTCACCCGTCGAGCGGGCCGCTTACGTCCTGCGCGAGGCCTTCTCCTACCCCCACGCCGAGATCGCCGGCATCCTCGACATCACCGAGTCCGCGAGCCAGCAGCATGTCCACCGGGCCCGACGCCGGGTCACCGCCGAGCGCCGCGGCGGCAACGAGGTGGACCCCGCGTCCGCGCGCCGGATCGTCCAGGAATTCCTCACCGCCGCCGTATCGGGACGCACCGAACGGCTGGTGGCGATGCTCACCGCCGACGCGACCGCGGTCTCGGACGGCGCCGGACTGGCCAAGCGGCTGCTGCGGTACAAGACGCGCGAGCGCATCGCCTCCTACGTGCGGGCCGGCTTCAAGCCCACTCCGGCGAAGCGGCGGCTGGCCGGCGGCTCCACCGCGCTGCACATCGTGCTGGTCAACGGCTCTCCGGCCGTCGTCGCCGTGGTCGACGACCGGGTCGTGGGCGCCGTGGCGTTCGAAGTCAGCGACGGCAAGGTCGCGTCCCTGCGCGGCATCGGCGCCGCGCACCGGCTCACTCGCCTCAACGAGGCCTGGCGGCAGCACGAACCCGACGCGCCGGTCATCAACGCATGGTGATCCAAGGCACCGGAATCCGGTGACCTGATTCGGAGCGAGGACGCCCCCCTCGTCCCCCGCGCTGCACAGCAGCACGGGGGACGAAGCACGTCGGTCTCCCGAATCAGCCTCGGCCATGCAGTGGGGTTCACCGATGGCCAACTCACTCGCCCGCTCGGCACTGCCGCAGCAGATCGCGGATCAACGTCCGGGTGATGGGCAGTGCATGTCGAGCTTGCTCAGATCGGTCCATTCGTGGGTACCGGTCGCGGCGGCCCAGCGTGGGCACCGAATGCGGAGGGGAAGCCGGGGCGGCATGCCCCCAGCTTTCGACCGTGAGACCTACGCCCGGTGCAACTCGGGCTCCCGCACGGCGGCAATGATGTCCGTGAGACGCTCGGGCCGACGCCAAAGATCCGATACGGCCGGTCGAGTCGATGTCGAGGTATGCGAGGTACCCGCACGCAAAGAGGTGGTGGTGATGACTACATCCGCTGCTCTGCCGGCCGTCCGAGAATCCCTCCACCTTGCTCTCCTGGCCGACCCTGCCGGCAGCAGGGCGATCACCGAACTCGCCGAAGCCGCCGTCGAGCACTACGCCCTGAACTACAGCAAACACCCACCGCACATCCTCTTCACCGAAGTACGCACCGCCCGCAGCCTGCTCACCCAAGCGCTGACCGCGCACAGCGTCGAGGAAGCCGTCGCAGCAGAGATGGGGCGCAGCATCGGCTGGCTTTCCGCCCTCCTGGGTAACCTCGCCTTCACTCCCTGATCGCCGTCATCGGCGTCACCGGGACCGAAGTCTTCCATGCTGGTCGAACCATCGGGCGGCCCAGAGGGCCGCGTGGTCTTCCGGGCGTACGACCGCGACCGCGCTGACGTACGCATGGTCCTTCCGTAGTCTCCCGTTGCGCCCGGCGACCTTGTGGAACTCACCGAGTGCGCCTCCGGGCTCCAGGGAAAGCTTCGAGAGTGAGGTCGCCGTACATGGCCGAGAGGATCATGTGCGGCGAGTCCAGGGGATCGTCCGCCCGCCCGGGTTGGCCAGTACGACGACCATGGCCAGCCCGGTCCTGCAAGCCGGGCGGCATCGCCTACCACCACATCTCGGATACCTGCATGGCGCTGTTTACGTACTTCATCCCGTGCGGGGTACGCGAGGCCGTCTACCTCAACCAGGGCCTGTTCATGCAGCTCAGGCCCAGGTGCGGGAGCACAGCACCAGGCGGTAGCCGTCCGGGTCGGTGATCGTCACACCGTGCTCGTCCCAGTACGGGTTGTGCGCCGGAACGCGGGTACCGCCGGCCGCGACCAGGCGGTCGATCAGGGACTCGTCCGCCGGCTTGCCGAGGTAGACGACGAACAGGTCGTCCACCGTCGGGGTCGGCTCCAGCGGCCGCTCCGGATCGTGCGTCAGCTCGAAATGCCAGGCGGCGCCGGGCGGGCCGACCATCAGCAGGTCGTGCTCGCCCGGCATGCGCTCGGTCGTGCGCCACAGGACGGCCAGGCCGAGGCCGTCCACGTAGAAGCGTTCGGCGGCGGCGAGGTCCCGCGAGGGCCGGGCCACCCGGACCGGGACGGTGGAGTCGATCACGCCGAGACCTCCAGGGCAGCCCGCCAGACGGGGCTGTCGACGTAGTGGTTGTCGAACCGCTCCGCGGAGGCGGCGATCTCCTTCGCGTCGGCCTCGCCACGCATCACCCGGCCGAGCAGGCGCAGGTAGTCGAACCGGTCCATGCCCGGCGTGAACACGAACAGCACGTCCGCCTCACAGCCCGGCGCCGCGGCGAAGGCGTGCGGGGTGTGGGGCGGCACGGCCAGGAAGTCGCCTGCGTCCAGGACGGCGACCTCCTCACCCACCAGTACCTGGAGGGACCCGCTGATCACGAAGAACAGCTCCGTCGCCTTGGTGTGGAAGTGGGCGGGTGCTCCCACGGCGCCCTGGGCGAACGTGGACCGGTAGCTGGTGAAGCCGTCTGCGGTGCTGTCCGAGTCGGCGAGCAGCGTCATCACACTGCTGGGGTCGGCACAGGTCTCCGCCTCGGCGTGACGGGTCAGTACCGGCCGTCCGCCGGTCACTGTGCTCTTCATGTCGTGTCCTTCCTGGTCAAGGGGGTGGGGAGTTGTGCAGGGAGTCGAGCGGGCCATGAGGCCCTTGTGCGGTGGGGCGGGTGTCAACCGAAGATCGCGGTGGGGTCGCCGGTGTACCAGGCGTTGTCGATGCGAAGCCGTCGGATGACCCAGCGGTCGCCGTCGCGGACCAGGTCGACGTCGTAGGGGTTCTTCAGCAGCGCGTGGGTGGCGGGGTCGGCGATGAGCAGGTGCTGGGCTTCCACCAGGGCCGTGAGCCGGGCGGTGTTGCCATCGATGGTGATCCGCGTGTTGGTGATCTGGTGTGTGGTGTCCACCCGGCCGGTGAACATCTCCAGAATGGTGGTGACGATGGTGTCGCGCCCGGACATCAGCGGCGGCTTGGCCCCCCACTTGGAGGCGGCCGGGCAGAAGTCCAGCTCGGCGTCAGTGGCGAAGGCCGAGGCGAACAGCTCCTTGTCCTTCAGGTCCTGGCCCAGGCCGAAGCGGTAGAGCGTGTCGGTGATCTCCGCCCGGTCCCTGAGTTCTGCGACGGCCGCGGCGGTGTCGTCCGCGGGGGCGGTCAGGGCGTGGTCGCGGGTGACGTACATGATGTTCTCCTGTGCAGGTGAGGCGGCTTTTCAACGCCTCTGATCCTGCTGCGGTCCGGACAGGGCATCAATGCGCACCTGTGCAACGACCGTGAAGCCTCGATTAACGATGGAGGATGCGGGATGCTGGAGCGGCACGAGCTGGAGGCGTTCCTGACGCTCGCCGAGGAGCTGCACTTCGGCCGCACCGCCGAGCGGCTGCATGTCTCCACTGCCCGGGTCAGCCAGACCATCGCCAAACTGGAGCGTCGTATCGGCGTCCCGTTGTTCAACCGCACCAGCCGCCGGGTGGAGCTGTCCCTGACGGGGCGGCAGCTGTATGAAGAGATACGCCCCGCCTGGGCCCGGATCACCGACGCGTTCGAGCGGGCCGTCGACGCCGGGAAGGGCCTGACCGGGCTGTTGCGGGTCGCCTTCACCGGGCCGGCGGCGGGCCAGCTGTTGGTCGGGGCCAAGCAGGCGTTCCGCACCCGGCACGCCGACTGCGAGGTCCAGATCAAAGAGGCGCACCTGCCGCAAGTCCTGCCGTGGCTGCGCAGCGGCGAGGTGGACATCGCGCTGACCTGCTATCCGATGCACGAAGAGGGCATGGTCGTGGGGCCGGTCCTGGTGCGGGAGGCACGCATGCTCGCCGTTCCTGCAGGGCATCCGTTCGCCCGCCGGGAGACCGTCTCCGTGGAAGATCTGGCTCGCGTGACCGTGCTGCAGATTCCCGACACGCTGCCGGGATCCCTGCGCGAGGACCGGGCGCCGCGCCGGACCCCCGCCGGGAGACCGATCGCACTCGGTCCGTCGGCCATGACGTTCAACGAGACGCTGACGCTCGTGGGCGCCGGTGAGGGGGTCTTCGCCGTCGGCGCCCACACAAGGCGCTACTTCGCCCGCCCGGATGTCGTCTATGTCCCCTTCGAGGATGCCGCCCCGGTGGACTGGGGCTTGGTATGGCCTGCCGACGGTGCGACGGCGCGCGTTCGCGCCTTCAGCGAGGCAGCGCTCAACCTGGTGCAGGCACCTGCGCCAAACCCCTGACCGTCACCGACGGGCCGGACGCCGTCAAACAGGGCCCGCCAAGTGGCGTCGGCTGTGCCGGTCGGCGGCCGGTTCCTGAACCGGCCGCGACGGCTTTCAGGGCGCCGCACTCGTGCCGGTCCCTACGCGGGTGTGCTGCGTCAGTCGGGCAGGGAGACGGCGAGTTGCTCCCACGGCCACCAGTGCGCCGACCAGCCGGTCGTCGAGCGCGTCCGGGTTTGCGTGTCCAAGTCCTCGTAGTAGGTCGCGGCGGTTCGACAGGGCGGCCGCGGCTGTGGTGCGGGCCAGGTCGGCGGTGTCCGCGTGGAGGAGATCCACGGCGCGTGGATGGCCGAGGAACTGGCCCGCCAGGGCTCCCAGATCAGCCCCGGCACCGGGAAGCAGGCCCTGGCCGAGGACCTCGGGGCACTGAGAGCCGGCCCGTGAAGTCCTCGGCGACGACGCCCCGTAGCGGCAGCCGCACGGGGTCACGCCCTGCGGGCGGTCACGGCGCGGTGAAGTCCGTAGGCGGCGGCGCCGAAGGCCAGCACCACAGCTCCCGAGACCACCGAGGACCCGGGCAGGGCGAAGGCCAGCACCAGGCACCCGGCCAGCCCCACGGCCGGGAGCAGCCGGTTCGGCCGTCCCTCGTCCTCGGTGAGCGTCCAGGCAGAGGCGTTGGCGACGGCGTAGTACGCCAGGACGCCGAAGGAGGAAAACCCGATCGCCCCGCGCACGTCCGCCGTCGCGGCGAGCACCGCGACCACGGCGCCCACCAGCAGCTCGGCACGGTGCGGCACCTTGAACCGGGGGTGGACGGCGGCCAAGGCGTGCGGCAGGTGCCGGTCCCGGGCCATCGCCAGGGTGGTGCGGGAGACTCCGAGGATCAGCGCGAGCAGCGAGCCGAGGGCGGCCACGGCGGCGCCCACCCTCACGACGGGGGCCAGCCAGCCCACGCCCGCCGCCCGGACGGCATCCGACAGCGGGGCCGCGGTCTGCGCCAGCCCGTCGGGGCCGAGGACCGCCAGCACCGCGACGGCGACGACGGCGTAGACGACCAGGGTGATGCCCAGCGCGACCGGGATGGCCCGGGGGATGGTGCGCGCCGGGTCGCGGACCTCCTCGCCGAGGGTGGCGATGCGCGCGTACCCGGCGAACGCGAAGAACAGCAGGCCCGCCGCCTGGAGCACCCCGCCGGCCGTGGCATCCGAGCCGGCGTCGAGGCGGGCCACCTCCGCCGTGGCGGAGGTGAGGGAGGCGCTCACCACCGAGGCGAGCACCGCCAGGACCACGGCCACGATCACCCGGGTCAGGAACGCGGACTTCTGCACCCCGGCGTAGTTCACCACGGTCAGCGCCACCACCGCGACCACCGCGACCGCGTGCGCCTGGCCCGGCCAGACGTACGAGCCGACCGTGAGCGCCATCGCCGCGCAGGAGGCTGTCTTTCCGACCACGAAGGACCACCCGGCCAAATAGCCCCAGAAGTCGCCGAGACGCTCACGGCCGTAGACGTAGGTGCCGCCGGAGGCCGGGTAGCGGGCCGCGAGCCGGGCCGAGGAGGTGGCGTTGCAGAAGGCGACCACGGCAGCGACCGCCAGGCCGATCAGCAGTCCGGACCCGGCCGCGCGGGCGGCCGGAGCCAGGGCGGCGAAGATCCCCGCGCCGATCATCGACCCCAGGCCGATCACCACGGCGTCGGACGTCCCGAGCCGCCGCTGAAGTTCGTCCGGCATCCCGGCGGCGGCCGATGGCTTGCTCATGGCCCACTCCCTCGGCGGCACAGTCGCGTACGTGACGTACTCCGATGTCGGGAGACGATACGGGAGCCGGGCCGGACCGCCGGCCGCAACCCCAGTCCATGAGTGCACAGTCCGTGCTCGCAGAATTGAGTAGTTCTGAGAGACCGGAGACCCCTGCCCGAACGTGTCCAGTTTGCCCCTGATCCTCGTTCTCACCACCTCTCGCAAACAGCTTTCGCACCATGCCCCTCGCGATAGGTTCCGCGAGGTGCCCCAGTTCGCCGAACCGGCCGCCGTCGTCGACCAGTTCGATTGTCCGACGTGTGAGGTGCCCGCCGGAAGCACCTGTCGCAGCCGCGGCGGCAAGGTCGCCCCGAAGTACCACACCCCGGGCTTCGTGCTCGTCCCCCAGCTCCGCGCCGAGCTGGAAGGTGAAGACCCCCACCGACCGAGGGCTCGGAACCTTTCAGCCGCGGGCCGAGGTAGGCCGCCAGTGTGTGCGTAGTCCCTCGGCTGCCGCGCTGGCCTGGGCCCCGCCCGCCTGGTAGGCCGCCTGCCACGCTTCGGGGTCGCTCTGCTCGGCGTCCAGGAGGCGCACCGCGGCTGGATCGGGGGCCAGGATGTGGGCGCCGTGGGCCGTGGGGTGTGGGTGGCGGTGGGCGAGCGGGTCGACCACCACCACCGTGCGGGCATCGCCCGCCAGGTCGGTGTTGGTGCCGGCTCGCAAGGCGCCGTCCAGGTAGCGGCGGCCGTCGACGGCGACAGGGGGCTCAATTCCGGGGAAGGCGCTGGACGCGGCGACCGCGCGCACCAGGGGGACGCCCGCGGCGGCGTCCCACACGATCGGCTCGCCGCTCTCGGCGTCAACGGCCGTGATCAGCAGAGGGCGTCGCGGCCAGCTGTCGGTGGCGATCATTGCGGCGCGCTGGGCGATCAACTGGTTCTCCGCCTCTGCGTCGACCGTTTCCAAAGCGATGCGGCCTACCCGGCGACGGGCATCGGCAGGGTCCAGGCCCGGGTCGCCAAGGACGGCGAACACCGCACCGGTTACTGCCGGATCGGGGCGGTGCGGCGCGGACGAGGCGTTGGCGGAGCGCCGGACGGGGACGGTGGCGAGGCGGGCGGGGTCCTGCCCGGTGGCGATGACTGCGGCGACGATCGCCCCGGCTGAGGTGCCCACGATGAGGTCGGCCTCACCCAGGTCAACCCCGAAGCTGCGCAGGCCCACCGTCAGTCCGGCCGTCCATGCGGCGCCAAGGCGCCCGCCGGGCCCCAGGACCAGTGCCCGGTCGAGGTCGTGCATGCCGTCGGTATCCATGGCTCTCCGTCCGTTATTGGAACACCTTATTGAAACGCCTGTGTCATATACGTGCACAGCGTTGTCGCACGAGAGGACGGTGTGCTGTGGGACGACCCTCCGATTCCGGCCGGCGTGACCGCGTTCTGGCGCGTGCCACCGACTACGTCCTCGCGGAGGGGCTGGCCGGATTGAGTCTTCGTCCGCTGGCCGTGGCACTGGATACCAGTCCGCGGATGCTGCTTTACGACTTCGGCAGCAAGCAGGAGTTGGTGGCTGCAGTTCTCGCCGAGGCGCGCCGGCGTGGCGCTGAGCGCCTGATGCACGGCCTGCCGCCGAGCGGCGCCACCGTCCAGGAGCGGCTGCGCGGGATCTGGACGTGGCTCAGTGCGCCCGAACGCGCCCCGTTTGTTCGACTGTTCTTCGAAGTCCACGCCGATCTGCTGGCCCACCCCGAGCGCTACCCGGACCAGCCAGGGGCCGTCACTGACTGGTTCAGCCCACTGCGCACCGTCTTCGCCGACATCGCCACCGGGAACGACGACACCGCCACGCCCACCCTCGTCATGGCCGTCATGCGAGGCCTGCTGTTCGACCTCACCACCAGCGGCGAACGCGAGCGCACCGATCTCGCCCTGGAGCAGTTCGCCGCCCTCCTGCAGGCGCCCACACCCTGACGTCTCGGCCCGCCCCTCCGAAGGGCCGCTGCCGCGCTGAACTTTCCGCGGGTCTCCGGTAGTTCACGGATGGCAGGAAGATCACCGCAGTACCCCTCGCCACCACTCGAAAACCGTCAACGCGCGTCACGCCCGGGCGCACCCGCCCCTTGGTTGAGCCGACAATCAACTGAAGGGGGCTTCGACAGCGACCCTTTGTTCCTCACCGAGGAGATGGGCCGCATCCCGCAGTGATCAGCCACTTCCGATAGCTCGGTGCAGTCCATACTCTCGTGCTACCCCGGTGGAGCTGTCTCGACGGATCAGCAGGACACGGGGGTGAGGCGCTGGTGCTCGCGAAGGGGTGTCGGCTGATGGTGGAGAGAGATTCGGACGCCGAGGAAGCCCTCGTGTGTGGTGGTGGCGCTTCAGGCGTAGTCCTCTGCGGCGCACGAGCGATCTCGTCGAAGCGTGGCTCCTGCTCGTCGCGTGGATCCTGGGAGTGGTGGGCGGCGCGGCCGGGGGCCTGGTGACCGCGGTCATGGCGGAGCGGAGCTTCGAGGAGGAGCGGTCCGGGCGCCGTCAGGTGGTGGCGGTGCTGATGGGGAACGCCATGGACACAGTGAACACACGGACCGGGGACGGTAACCGAGCCAAGGCCGAGGTCCGCTGGAAGGCGCCCGACGGTCGGACACGCACCGGCTGGACCAGCGTGATCCCTCATGCTTCGGCAGGTACGCGGATGCTGGACGAATCACCAGGGTGATCTGGTCTCCCAGCCTCCGGATGGATCGGATGCGATGCTGTGGGCCGGTGTGGCGGGCGCGGGAGCAACGGCGGCGGCCGGTGGCGTGGTGTGGGCCGGTACCCGGGCTCTGCGGGCCCTGCTGCAGCGACACCGCCTGAAGCAATGGGCCGTGGAGTGGGCGCGTGCCGACACACCATGGGGTGGAAGGACCGGCTGACTCCGCCTTCGTAGCGCCTCCTGGGCGTGGGCTCGACGATCCCACGGCCAGGAGATCATTCTTCGCCGGCGGTCAGGCGGCCTCTGCCTGGGCCTCGACATCCTCGATGCCGGTGGGTCGTCCGGCGCGGTGCCAGCGGAGGTACAACCCGGCGGCGATGAGAAGGGACGCCACCATGGATAGCACGGGCCAGCCGCGCAGCAGGTTGACCACGAGGGTGAAGGCCACGGCGCCCGCGGCGGTCCCGTTGATCCAGGCCAGGGCGGGCTTGCCTTCGCGGCGGGCGAAGCTGGTCATCGCGAGCAGGCCGACCAGGAAGCTGACGAATACGGCGACTGCGTAGAAGAGGACCAGCTCCTGTTCCTGGCCGGCCGCCGCGACGATGATGAGCGCGGCCGCGGCCAGGTACACGACGACCGACCAGTACGGGGTGTGGTGACGGTTGGTACGGCCGAGCACCGGCGGCAGTACGCCCGGCTTCTCGGCGGTGCCGGCCAGGGCCTTCAGCAGGCCGGGGCCGGCCTGGAAGGAGGAACTGGCGGCCGCAAGCAGCAACAGCGAGCTGGCGAGCTGGAAGGCGCCGTACAGCCAACCCGGCCCGGCCGCAGCGTGCGCGATGTCCGCGACCTGGGTGGAGTCGGCGCCGGGGATGCCTATGTGCAGTCGGACCGCGAGCGCGGTGAGCGCCAGGGTGAGACCGCCGACGATCACCACCAGCAGGGCGAGGGTGCCGCGGCCGAAGCGGCGGCGGTGGGTGTCATCGAGCTGGCCGAGCTGGGCGATCGCGGTCGACGGCGCCTCGACACCGGTGGCCAGGGCCATCGCCACGGGGAAGGCCAGGACCACCGCGAGCATGGCAGAGTGCCCCGGGTTGGCGGTCGACACCGCGTGCCCCGAGGCGTGAGGCGCGGCGAACCCCAGCACCAGGACCGCTACGGAGATCACCACGAACGCCACGGTCATGACGGCGAACAGCAGTCTGCCGCCGTGCCCGAACCAGGTCAGCCCGGCCACCACGAGCAGCAGGACCAGTGCCAGCGGGATGCGCAGGGGGGCCAGCCCCGGGAAGAGGGCGATCACCGCGCTGGCTGCGGCGGCGATGGAGATGCCGATGGTCAGCACGAAGTCGACCACCAGCGCGCCGATGGGAAGGAACGTCCACCGTGCCCCGAAGGCCCGGGCCGAGGCCGCGGCCGCGCCCCCGCCCTTGGGGAAACGGCGCACCAGCTGCCAGTAGTTCGCGGTGACCACGACGACGAGCCCGATCACCAGACTCATGGTGGGCAGCAGCAGCGCCAGGTCCCCGTGCAGAGCCCGCAGCGCCGCCTCGATCGCATAGGCGACGGAGGACACCGGATCGGCGATCACCGCGAAGGCGAACGCGAAGAAGAGGACGGAACGACGCGGTGTGCGTCCGTTCAGGGCGATGGGGGCCGCTGATGTGACGGCGGCCTGGTTGGTGGTCGGCACGCGAAGACCTCTCGGACCTCTTGGAGGAAAACGATGAAGGAATTCGCCGACCAGACTTCCCGGCACACCGATGACAACGCTACGTCAGGATTTCGCCAGCAGACCATCAGAATCCCGTCAAGGACGCGTCAAATTTGTTGTACGTGCTTGTCCTGGGGGCGGCGTTACGGGGCTGTTCCTTGACGACGTGGCATGCGGGGGCGCACTCGTGGCAGGAGGATCTGGCGGGCCGCTTCGAGCAGTGCGGGGGAGTACTGGTTCTGTACGGAGACGAGGCCGTCGCCGAGGATCGCCTGCGCCTCGCGGATCTGGCCGGTGGTGACGTTGGAGATTCCGGCGGCGCGGATGGTGCCGGAGTCGAGCAGCTCGCGCAGCGCGCCCACGGACTCCGCCCAGGGCACGGCCGGGTCCGGCTTGTGCAGCTGGTACAGGCCGATGGCCTCGACGCCCAGGCGCTTGAGGGAAGCCTCAGCGGCGCGCTTGAGGTGGGCGGGGGTGGCGGTGACGGTCCAGCTGCCGTCGCCGGGGCGGCCGCGGCCGCCCTTGGTGGCGACGAGGACGTGGGAGGTGTCGCCGCCGTAGCGGGCCAGGGCGCGGGCGATGAGGAGTTCGTTGTGGCCGGCTTCGCCGGCGTGCCAGTGGTAGCTGTCGGCGGTGTCGATGAGCGTGACCCCGGCGTCCAGGGCGGCGTGGATGGTGGCGATGGCTCGCTGTTCGTCCGGGCGGTGCTCGATGGACAGCGGCATGGCGCCCAGACCGATGGCGCTGACGGTGGTGTTCGCGAGGGTGCGGTGCTGCATGGGGTGTCTGTTCCTCAGGCGGTGGAGGCGGTGGAGGTGGCGGGGGCGGATGCGTCGAGGGATTCGGCGACGGCACCGGGGAGCCAGTCGGTGGTGCGGGAGAAGGAGAAGCCCAGTGCTTTCGCGCGGGCGTTGCTCATGGCGTAGTGGCGGTCGAAGGAGAACGGCGAGGCCGGCTCGCCCGCGGTGGCGCTGTGGTACACGGCTTTCCTGCCGGCCTGTGTGGCGATGACAGTACCCAGGTCGTAAACGTCGAGTGGACCGTCGGAGCAGGCGTTGACCGGGCCGGTGACGTCGGTGAGCGTGGCCGCCCACAGCAGCAGGTCCACCAGCTCCTCGTAGTGGATGAAGACCGTGGGCAGCGGCTCGGCGTGCACGGTGATTCGCGTGCCCTTGGTGACGCGCTCGACGTAGTGCGCCAGCCGGCCGGTGAAATCCGCCGCGCCGCCACCGAGCACGTGGGCGCTGCGCACGGCGGCGAAAGCGAACCCGTGTTGCTGGGCGAAGACGGCCTCCGCCTGGCGCTTGCCTTCGGCGTAGTGCGCCTCCAGGTACGCCGCGTCGTGCCACGGCAGGTCCATGGCCACCAGCCACGTGGACGGGTCCACGACCTCCTCCGGCACCGGTGTGCCGGGTGGGACGGTCGGCAGGGCGGCGGTCGCCGGGTCGTAGACCTCGATGGTGGAGGTCATGACGTAGCGCCGGGTGCGGCTGCTGAAGGCGCGGGCGGCGATCGCCGCCTGCACGGGGGTGTAGCAGACCTGGTCGACGACCACGTCGAAGGTGCGGGAGCCGAGCGCAGCGATCAGGGCGGCCTCGTCGTTGCGGTCGACGACGAGGTGCTCGACCCCGGAAGACGGCGGGGTCGAGCCGCGGTTGATCACCGTGACCAGATGGCCGGTGGCCTGTAGGCGCTGGACCAGGAGCTTGCCGAAGTACCGGCTTCCGCCGATGACACAGATCTTTTGCACGCCCCCCATCCTGGGGATCTACCGTCAGCAGCAGAAGTGCCTGCTTTCTGAATACGTGTTAAGGAATACTGATGATCGATGTGCAGCGGTTGCGTGTCCTGCGAACGGTGGCGCAACACGGCAGCTTCAACCAGGCCGCGGCAGCCCTCCGCCTCACCCCCTCAGCCGTGTCCCAGCACATCGCGGCACTGGAACGCAGCCTCGGTGCCCAGGTCGTGGCGCGCAGCACCCGCGGAGTCACCCTCACCCCGGCCGGCCGCATCATGGTCGGGGCCGCAGAGTCGGTCGCCGCGGAGCTCGAACATGCCCAACAGCAGGTCGACCGGCTCGGCAGCGGCCGGACCCAGCTCACCATCGCCACCTTCACCAGCGGCGGCAGGCTCCTCCTCCCTCAGGCACTCGCCCGCCTCACCACCGCTCATCCCGACACCGTGGTCCACCTCAGGGAGAGCGAGCCCGAAGACAGCCTGCCCCTGGTCCGCCAGGGCGCCGTAGACCTCGCACTCGCCTACCACTTCGACGGCCCGCTGCCCGGCCGGCCCGGTCAAAGCTCCAGCCTTGCGTGGACTGCCCTCATGGAAGACCCCCTGCACGTCGTCCTGCCCGACACCCACCCCCTGGCCGGCCGCGAGACACTCGACATCGTTGAGCTGGCAGCCGAACCCTGGGTACTCGGCTGCCTCAAGACCGAGACCTACCTGCGCCGCTACGCCGAGCGCGCCGGCTTCGACCCGGAGGTGCGTGGCACGACGACGGACTACTTCTTCGCCCGCTCGCTCGTCGCTGCGGGCATGGGAATCTCGCTGATCCCCTCCATCGCGCAGACCCCGCAGATAGCGGGTCTGCGCACCGTCCCGATCGCTCCGCCGGCTCCCACCCGGCACCTCGGCGTTGCCACGATCCCCCGCCGCAGCCACCCCCAGGTCAGGACACTGATACAGGCCCTCCAGG
>NZ_JBIDAJ010000022.1:0-131756 GCF_043202395.1 Streptomyces sp. NPDC048197 | reverse complement strand
CGCTTGCGCGCCGTGGGCAGCAGATTGTCCTGGCCCAGCAGACACGGCGTACGGGCGCCGACCAGCTCCTTGCCGTAGTCGAACGGCAGCGGTTCAAGGTCGGTGAAACCGGTGTTCGTCCGCCACTTGGTGACGAACGACACCGCCTGCTCGATCTCGTCGTCCCACTGGGCAGGCGTCCAGTGCTTCACCGAACCCCTGCCGTCGCCGCAGAAATGGCCGTTGAAGTGCGTGCCTATCTCATGGCCCTCCAGCCACGCCGCCCGCACATTCTTCAGCGTCTCCCTGATGTGGTCATCCTTGAGGTAGCCGATGGCGGAGGCACCCACGGGGTTGTTCGGCGGCCGGTACATCCGCTTCTTCGACTCCGGCAGCAGATACAGCCCGGAAAGGAAGAACGTCATCGACGCATTGTGATCCCGGGCCAGCTTGCGGAACCGCGGGAAAAGGCCATTTCCCACCTCCCCCGCACCGTCCCAGGAGAACACCACGAACTGCGGCGGCTTCTGCCCCGGCGCCAACCGCTCCGGCCTGGACGGCTGATGAGGCTGCTTACCCGTGAACGCCGTCGACCCGTCCCCGATCGGCCGGCCCTGCACCTTGTTTCCGTGCATGGTCCCGACCTTGTCCGAGCCCGACGAACCGGCGGAGGAGCACCCGGCAACCGACAGCGCGGCCGCCGCTCCTGCGCCGAGCCCGAATATCCGGCGGCGGCTGAATTCACGCATGACGATCCCATCGCATTGGTTCGAAGTTCTGGTAAGTGGCCCCCAGCGAAGTGGGACACCCGAAGGGAGAGGGGGAGTCGGATACCGGGGTTCCGCGCACGCAGGCCGTGCCGCCCGTCCCCCAACGCCCTTGGACGCGTACGACTCTCGCGGCGATCACTAGCGCACCGGTAACGCCCCACTAACAAGCGCTGCCGTGCGGACGGCGAAGCGGTCGGCCCCGGCTTCCGGGCCGCTTTTCCCTTTCCACAGCTGTGGACGACGGAGGCCGAGAGACCGGCCCCGGCCCGTACCGCACCCGCCTCCGCACCCGCCGCCGGACCTGCCCCGGCGCCCACCTCCGCGCCCGCGCCTGTCCCCGCCGAAGAGACCGAGGTTTTCTGTTATCCGGCCAGGGCGGGAGGATCCCCAGGCATGGCACGACCGATCGCATGACCGATGGCACGACCGATCGCATCCGATCGCACGACCGATTGCACAGCGAGGAAGGAAGCCGGAACGTGAACCCACATCCTGGAGCAGCGACTGTGGTGGCCGCGCGTGCTGGGGATCAGCAGGCGCAGGACGAGCTCGTGACCGGCTTCCTGCCGCTGGTCTACAACATCGTGGGCCGCGCCCTTCGCGGCCATGCCGATGTCGACGATGTGGTGCAGGAGGTCATGCTCCGCATGTTGCAGGGGCTCGACGGGCTCCGCGATCCCGACCGGTTCCGGTCCTGGCTGGTGGCCGTGACGATGAACGAGATACGCCGGCACTGGAACCGCAGGCAGGCGGCACCGGCCGACACCAGGGTGGACGACGTCGCCGACCTCGCCGATCCGGCCACCGACTTCGTCGATCTGACCATTCTCCGCCTGGGCCTGGCCGGTCAGCGCCGGGAGGTCGCCGAGGCGACCCGGTGGCTGGACGAGAACGACCGCGCACTGCTGTCGCTGTGGTGGCTGGAGGCCGCGGGCGAGCTCACCCGGGAAGAGGTCGCGGTCGCCCTGGAGCTGACCCCGCAGCACACCGCGGTACGGGTGCAGCGGATGAAGACCCAGCTGGAGACGGCCAGGGTCGTGGTGCGTGCGCTGTCGGCGGAGCCGCGCTGCGGGGAACTGCTGGCGATGGTGGCCCACTGGGACGGCGTCCCCTCCGCACTGTGGCGTAAGCGAATAGCCCGGCACGCGCGGGGCTGCGCGGCCTGTTCGGGGTACTGGATCGGCCTGGTCCCGGCGGAAGGGCTGCTCGTCGGTCTGGGCCTGGTGCCGCCGGCGGCCGGTTTGATCTGGCTGCTGTCCGGCACGCACGGCGCGTCCGCCGTCAACCTCGCCCCCGTCGCCGCCCGGCAGGACCTCCCCGGCAACGGCGGCGAGCAGGTGGTCCGGGCGGCGGTACGGCGGGGAGCGCACCGCGCGCCCAAGGCGGGCGGCAGGGGCGTCCGCCGGATCCTGCAGGCCCGTCCCCGCGGCGCGAGTGCGGTCGCCGGAGGCGCCGCCGTGACCGCCACCGCCGCCGCGGCCGCCTTGTCCCTCGTTCTCGTCCCCTCCGGCGGCGGCCACGACACCACGAGTGCGGCAGCCGCGCCCCGGCAACTGCCCGCGACGGCATCGGCGAGCTCGCCCACCCCGGAGCCCTCGGTCCGCCGTTCCACCAGCACGACTCCCTCGCGCCCCACGGCTACGCCGAGCCGCAGGTCGGCCCCCGCGGCCAGCCGGGACGAACGGCCCGCCCGTCCACCGCTGACCCCATCGCCGACCCCGACTCCCCGGCAGAGCCGGGCGGTTGACCCCGCCCAGCAGGTCCTCGCCGTGATCAACAAGGCGCGGGCCGACCACGGCCTGCCGCCCTACACCCTCACCCCGGGGCTCACCCGCAGCGCACAGGCCCACAACGGCGTGATGGACGACGGCTGCGGCCTGTCCCACCAGTGCCCCGGTGAAGCGCCGCTGGGGGACCGGGAGACGGCCCAGGGCGTGCACTGGGGAGCGGCCGGAGAAAACATCGGGCGGGCCACAGCGGGGCCGGACCCCCAGCAGATCGCCTCCGCCGCCGTCGGCCTGACCCAGTCCATGCTGAACGAGAAGCCGCCCAACGACGGCCACCGCCAGAACATCCTCAGCACGACGTTCCGCCACGTCGGCATAGGCATCCACCGGGACGCCAACGGCAACGTCTGGCTCACCCAGGACTTCTCCGACTGACCCAACTCCCGCTTCCGCAACGGGAGCTACCCCTCCGCGCGACTTTCCTGTTATCCACCCCACCCCGAGGGATCCCCTCCAACTGTCAGGTCCCTGACACTCGCTCTCCTGGCACGGCAGAGCACTGCACTGCACTGCCCTGCCCTGCACTGCCCCGCGCAAGAAATGAGGACACCCATGAGTCACGGTTCGCACCGCCACGGTTCGCACCGCTGGAAGGCGATGAGCGGCAGGTCGCGTGCGCTGATCGCACTGGCGTCAGCAGGTGTGGTCGGCGCCGTCACCGTCGGGGTGTCCTCGGCGGCCACCGGGTCGGCCGCCCCCCGGAAGACCACCGACCACCGTGCGGCAACCGCCGGGGCGTCGCAGATACCCGGTACGGCGACCGGAAAGCCGAAACGCTTCGCCACCGGCGCGGTGCCGTCCCGGGAGAACGGCCGGACGGACGCGCTCGGCAAGACCCTGGGCCCCAGGCTGGCGGCGCTCGCACCCGGCGCCACGGTCGGAGCGAAGCCTTCGGCGACCCGAACCGTCCTCCCCGCAAGCGTCGACCTGAGCAAGTACGCGCCAGCCCCCGGCAACCAGGGCCAGGTCGGATCCTGCGCCGCATGGGCCGTCGACTACACGGCCTACGGCGTCCTGGAGCGCGAGCAGAAGATCTCCGGCGGCCCCCAGGCGCCCATGTTCACCTACGCACAGGTCGTCAAGGGCCAGCAGCGGGGGACCTCCTTGGCCGATCACTTCAGGATCGCGATGAAGCAGGGCGTCGACGCCAAGTCCCACTACTGGCAAGGGGACTTCGACTGCACCACCCAGCCCACGGCCGGCGAGACGAGCAACGCGGCGAAGTGGAAGCTGTCCGGGTACACCCCCCTGCACACCGGAAGCCGGCTGAAGAACGAGGTGAAGGCGGCACTCGCCAAGGGCCTGCCGGTCACCGTCGCGATGCCGGTACACAACAGCTTCTTCACCGTCACCCCCCGAGCAGCCGCCTCCTACACCTACGCCCCGACGGCCGGTGACCCCGTGGCAGGCGGCCATGCGATGGCCGTCATCGGCTACAACAGCAAGGGAGTACGGGTGGAGAACTCCTGGGGCTCCGGCTGGGCCGACCACGGATTCATCAACCTGTCCTGGCAGACCCTGACCGCCCAGACCTGGGAGGCCAACGCCGTCGGCAAACTCATCAAGCGCTGACCCCCGCCCCCGCCGACACCCAAGGCCCCCGAACACCCAACAAGGCCCCGGCCGTCCACCGACCGGGGCCTTGGCCTTCGCCTTCGCCATGGAAGCGGGCTACGAGGAACGAACCCGCGCGGCCCTAACAGATGCGATTCCGGACCCAGGCAGCCCCGCCTGCGGCGGCGCCGATCATTCCGGCCAGCGCCATGGGGGCGGTGAAGAGGAGCTGATAGGTCCCGATCACGTGGTCCCCGAAGTAGCCGATCGCGACGGCCAGCCCGGCCGCTGCCACGAGGATGACGGGAAGAGCCCTGGTCAGGGCCTGCACGGTCGCTTCGCTCGCGGCGGCGTGGTGGTACTGGAGCGTCCCGCGCACGGCGCGCCGGATCAAGAAGAAGGCGACGACCACGCAGACGGGCAGACCCACCCACATCAACGGGACGCCGGGGTTGGCGAACTCGCGCACCTCCCGGTGCACATGCCCGTCGAGCGTGGTGGTCAGGGATTCGCCGCTGGGGTCGAGGAGGTGGGACCAGGACACGTACCAGAAGGCGAGGGCGGCAAGGGCGGGCAGAGCGGCACCCTGGGCCGCCGCGACGGCGGTCTCCTTCAGGTGCCGGCGCTCGGGCAGCAGACCGCGTTCGTCGGCCCACGAGGTGGCCAGCGCCTCGATGTCGCCGCCGATGTAGTCGGCGACCGACCGGCCGTCTGCGGAGGCGGCAGTCAGGTCCGCGGCCAGCTCCTCGGCCATCTCATCGGCCGCGCCCTGTGCGACGCCGAGGCGGCGCCACGTCTCCGTGGCCTTGTGTATCGCGTCCTCGACCGTCAGGGTCATGATTCCTCCCGCGCAGGTGCGCCGATGATGCTGTCGATGCTCGTGGCGAATTCGCGCCAGTCGCGGCCCCACGACCGGAGCATCCGTATGCCCGCTTCGCTGGGCATGTAGTAGGTACGGGCGGGGCCCCCGCCCCCGCTGCGGCGTTCGACCGTGACCAGCTCGCGTTTACGCAAGCGCGCCAGCGCCGGGTAGATCGAGCCGTCGGCGACCTCCAGCCCCACCTTGGCGAGCCGGACGGTCATCTCGTAGCCGTAGACCGGCCCCTCCGCCATCAGAGCCAGCAGGCACATATCCAGCACCCCTCGCAGCCACTGGGCGCGGGGGGTGGACGTCTCTTCCATGGCCAGTACCTTACACAGCAAGAGTCATGCACTACAAGATAGTGCGGTGCGAGGTAGGTGGGGCGCCGGTCGTGGGAGTTCGCCGGGCTCACATGGATCTCACAAGATCCACTCCTACCGTCCGAAGGCGTCGGTGCGGTGGATGTGTGGATGGATCTGTGGGGAGTGCCCAGTGGATGACAGGAGCGGCACAACCGAAGGTGGCCGACCTGCCGGGGGCAAGCGCGGTTGGCGCCGCCGGGGTGTTGCAGCGGTGGCGGGGGTCCTGGCCATGACGATGTCGGTGGCCGGGTGCGGGGCTCGCCCCTCCGGCCCGTCCGGTGCGAAACCCACCCCTTCTTCGAGCGCTGGTTCCGGCGCGGGGACGGGGGAGGGCGCGGTCAGCGTGCAGGGTGCCCAACTACAGCGGGACGGACGGCCGTTCATGCCGCGCGGGGTGCAGATCGTCGGCCTGGTGGCGCCACAGGCACGATTGAAGGGCGACTACGCCAAGGCCGGCCGGCGCTTCGGCGCGGCAGAATTGCGCGCCGCGCGGGCCAGGCACGCCGATACCGTGCGTTTTCAGGTCAGCCAGTTCGCCCTCGACCCGCAGGACTCGATATACGCGCCCGGCTACCTCAAAGAAGTGGAGAAGGCCGTCCATCTGGCACGCGGCCTCGGATTCACCGTCATCGTGTCACTGCAGGCCGAGCGGCACGCAGGAAAGAACGACCGCTGCCTTTTGCCGGATGCGGGAGCCGAGCGCGCCTGGTCACGGCTCGCCCCCGCATTCACCGACGACCACGGGGTCATGCTTCAGCTGTACAACGAACCCGTCGCAAAGACGGTCAACAGTGCCGCGTGGCAGACGTGGCTCTCGGGCGGGCCTGCAGCGACCGCCAGGCACGGCCGGTGCACTGCGGTGGGGATGCAGCAGCTCGTCGACCACATCCGTTCCCAGCACGTCGGAAACGTCCTCATCGTCTCCGGGCTGGGCGTCAAGACGACCTTGGCGAACGCCCCGCACGTCAACGACCCTGCCAATCCCCGCGATCCGCAGCTCGTCCACGCCGTGCACTATCCGCTGCTCACCGGTCCACTCACCGCCGAATGGAACAGGGATTTCGGAGACCTCAGCGCCTCGAAACCGGTGATGGTCACCGAATGGAACGCCAGCTCGGGGTGGCAATGCAATCCAAACGTCCCAGCAAATGCCCGGCGGCTGCTGGACTACTTGTCCACCCACCACATCGGTGTGGTCGGGTTCGCGTTCGACCACCCGAAGACGATCGTGAAGAACTGGAAACACGTGCCGACCACCTATGCCAACTTCCATTGCGGGCGGCAGTATGACGGTGGCCCGGGGGAATTGCTCTTCCGCTACTACGCACGCACACCGGCTGCCTCGCGCGGGTGACTCGCTCGTCGACCGGGTTCCGGTACATGCCGGCACAAGCCGCGGGACCTGTCGCGCCGCCGGTACGGGCGGTGCGACAGGTCCGGGCCGACCGGCTCAACCGGCCTCGGCCGACCGTCAGACGGACACCGGGACCTTGGCCGGCTGCTCGACGGCTTCCGGTACCCCGGCAGGCCGACCGACGGCTCCGGGCTCGCGCCAGCCCGGAGGCCGGAACAGGTAGCCGATGCGACCGCGCCAGGTACGGGCGTGACGGATGTCGCGGAGCAGGCCGGTGAACTCGTAGTAGTTGGCCTTGATCGGGTTGAAGGTGTTGATGTTCTTCGTCAGCCCGTAGCGGACGCGTTCGGTCTCCTCGGCGTAACTGCCGAAGATCCGGTCCCAGATGATCAGGATGCCACCGTAGTTCTTGTCCAGGTAGGGGTTGTTGGCGCCGTGATGGACACGGTGGTGCGAGGGCGTGTTGAAGAGGTACTCGACCGGGCGCGGGAGGCGGTCGATGCGCTCGGTGTGGATCGGGTACTGGTACAGCAGCACGATGGACTGGGACACGAAGATCATCCAGGCGGGTATGCCGAGCAGCGCCAGCGGGACGTACACCACGCTGGTCAGGAACGATCCGGGGATCAGCCAGGGCAGGCGGACCGCGGTGGAAAGGTTGAAGTGCTCGCTGGAGTGGTGAACGCTGTGCGAGGCCCAGAAGAGCCGGATGCGGTGGCCCATCCGGTGCTTGGCGTAGTAGGCGAGGTCGGCCAGGAAGATGGCCACTGCCCACACCCACCATGCCGACGAGGACAGGGTGTGCGGGGCGAACGCCGCGGCGGTGACCACGATCGGCAGTTCGATGAACTTGTCGAGCGACTTGGTGAGGCGCCCGAGCGCGTAGATGGACAGGCTGGTTGCGGTGTCCCGGGCTGAGATGCCGGCGCGCTGGGTCTTCGGGTCCTTGTCCAGCTTGTAGCCGATGAACTCGATGGTCATCAGCAACAGGAACGCCGGGACCGCGTACAACCCGATTTTGAGGGTTTGCTCCATCAGTTCAGCCTTTCGTCAGGGTGTGCTCTGCCGGAGCGGTCTGCCGCCGGCTCCATCGCCGCGTCCGAGGCCCACAGCGGGGCCCGGGGCGGGTGGTGCAGTCGGAGGGGGAGCCTGGCGGCGGGGGCACGACGCGCGGGAGCGAACGGCGTCCGGGGCGTCGCGGCGTGAGGGCGGGGCGGCCGGGTCGGCGGCCCCGGTTACTACTGGTCCCCCAGGCCGAGGAGGGTGGCCCGGGCGCGGGCCTCGCGCCAGACGTCGAGGCGTGCCTCGTCCGGGTCGGCGAGCAGGGTGAACAGGGCCGACAGTGCGTCGAGGGCCTCACCGCCGAGTCGTGCGCGGATCGCCTCGTCGACCTCGCGGCGGGCCTGGCCGAAGGCCCGGAGGAAGGCAAGCGCCTCGGGGGTCGGGCGGACGAACTTCTCCCGGCCGTCACCGGGCGACTTCTCCAGCGTGAGGTAACCCTGCTCGCACAGCTCGGTGATCTGCTTGCTCGCGGCCTGGCGGCTGATCTCCAGCTTGCGGCCGATCCGGGAGACGGTCATCTCGTCGTCCTTGGCGCACAGCCGCAGGATCACGCCGTTGGGCAGGCGCGTGCCGGTGAAGCCGATGGCGATCAGTCGTTCCTCGACGCGACGCCGGTAGCCGAGCCAGGAACGCACCAACTGTGGACCCAGCGCGAGGTCCGAGTCCCCTTCGGGGATATCAGCAACCATGGTTGACAATGTAGGCGCACCCCCCTGGAGAAACGCAACCATGGGTGACAAGTTTGGGTTGCAGGGCGAGCCCGCACGGAAGGGTGAGCGACCGGCCTTGCCGCGACGGCGACCACGCTTGGGGTGAGCCGGGCGCCAAGTCCCCTCTGTCGGGGGCGCTTTCGCGCGTCAGGGCAAGCCGGGAGCCCCGGCGCCGGATGGGGTCCAGGCAACGAACGACGTCGAGGGGCCCGGACGACGGACAAGGCCCAGATCACCGACCTGGACCTCAACTGCGGAGCGGGTGACGGGTGGAACGGGCCCAGCAGCATGAAGGTCTTGGGGCCGGCCGCGAAGAACCCGCATTCACCCGGTCTCAGGCCGCTCCACGCCGTCCTCCGCCTTCACCGGCCGCCAGGCGGGATCCTTCTCCCTCTGCGCATCCGCGGCGATCTGCATCCACCCGTGCTCCTCGGCGAACACCTCGCCCGTTCCTTCGTCCAGGGCGCGGCGGACGATGTCGCACACATGGACCGGCCCGGCCTTGTGCACGGGGTCGACGATCACGGCGGGATCATCTCCCTCATGCTCGGAGCGGTCCCAGTACCCGCCGGCCGTGAACAGGATCGCTTCACCAAGATAGGCGCCCAGTCCACGGATGTAGAGATCGATCCTGGATGCGCCGCCCGGCCGGCCCTGATAGGCGAGGGCGGCGGCTTCCAGGACGGGCAGGCTTTCCGGGCCGTAGTCGCAGACGAAGTCCTCGGGCACCGGCAGGCCGTCGCGTGCGACGAGTTTGCCGATCTCGATGGCGAGCTCATCCAGCCATATGGTCTGGGCTTCGCTGCAACTGTGCGGGTACTCGCCCGGGGACATGATGTCAGCGTAGGCGTCGAGTGTGACCGCGCGGTAAGTCGCCTATGACGGCGGCTTGTTCACACTGGCCGTGGCGCCCCCGATCCGTCGACCAGCACGCCGGGGGGCGGCAAGCCCACCCAGGGACCGAAGGACCCGGATGGCGACCTCGCCGACACCGGATCCAGCGCCCCCGTCGGGCTCCTGTCCGCTCTGGCCGCCGCCCTCGTCTTCACCGGTGCAGCCCTGGTGTGGTGGAAGAAGCGGCGTAGCGCCGGCAGCTGGTCCGTACCGGCAGCCGGTCCGTGTCCGTGCTGCTGAACATATGGGAAGGCCCCGCCGGATCCGGCGGGGCCTGAGGGCGACTCGACATCGAAGGTGCGCTGCGGCGGATGGCACCCGCGGCGAACGGGCGCCGTGGGCGGGGAAGTTTCGCAGTCGCGCGAGATGGGGAGAAGGCTCATACCGAACCAAACGGGCTGCCCATCCCTCCTCGGGGGTGCGCAGCCCGCCGTGTTGTGGTGGTCGTGTGGCCTGTGGCCGCGGCTGTGCTGTGTGGTGCCCCGGACAGGGATCACCGGACCTGTGCTCTTCCCCATGCAGGGATGGCCAGACCCCGGGCGGCCCCTCACCAAAGGGGTCCACATGAATACCCTCGTTCAGTCGCCGGGGCAGGAACTGCTGAGCACGGCGCCCCTCCTCGGCCAGGCGGAGGTGAACCGGACAGCGGCGCCGGTGCGCACCTTCCTGGCGGTCACGTCCATCCCCGTCGGCACCAACCCGGTCGGGCTGGCGTTCATCCCCAACGGTGACCTCTACGTCACCAACTCCGGGTCGAACAACGTGCAGACCATCGACACCGCCACGGACACCGTCATCGGCGCCGCGATCCCGACCGGCACCACGCCGGTCTGGCTGACCGTCGCCCCCAACGGCAGCGCCTACGTCCCCAACAACGTCTCCAACAACGTGACGGTGATCGACACCGCCACCAGCACCGTCGTCACCACCATCGCCCTCAGCGGCGGCCCCGCCGCGGCAGCGGTCATCCCCAACGGCAACGTCTACGTCAGCCGCTTCACGGCGAACAGCGTGCAGGAGATCGACACCGCCACCAACACCGCTGTCGGCGCCGCGATCCCCACCGGCAGCGGGCCGGTCGGCATCGCGGTCGCCCCCAACGGCAAGGCCTATGTCGCCAACCGGAACGCCAACAACGTGACGGTGATCGACACCGCCACCAGCACCGTCCTCACCACGATTCCCGTCGGCTCCGGGCCGAACTTCGTGGCGATCGCGCCCAACGGCAACGCCTACGTCGCCAACATCAACTCGAACAACGTGACGGTGATCAACACCATCTCGGACACCGTCGTCGGCGCCCCGATCCCCGTCGGCACCAACCCGTGGGGCGTCACGGTCGGCCCCGACGGCCACGTCTACACGGCCAACCGTGGGTCGAACGACGTGTCGGTGATCGACAGCGTCACCAACACCGTCATCGGCGCCCCGATCCCCGTCGGCAGCCAGCCGATCGCCCTGGTGGTCGCGCCCAACAACAAGGTCTACGTCACCAACATCGCCGGGGCCAGTGTCAGCGTCATCCAGTTCGACCCGACGATCAGCAGCATCACCCCCAACCAGGGGCCCATCGCGGGCGGCACGCCGGTGACGATCACCGGCACCAACCTGACCGGGGCGACCGTCACCATCGGCGGCAACCCGGCCACCGGCGTGATGGTCAACGCCACCGGTACGCAGCTCACCGCGATCACTCCGCCCGGGGCGGCAGGTCCCGCGGACGTCACCGTCACCACTCCTGGTGGCAGCGCCACTCTGGTGGGCGGCTTCACCTACGTGCTCCCCGTCCACGCCACCTCGCTGACCGCGACCCCGGCGCTGTCGAAGCTGTTCCCGCCGCACGTGTACTTCCCGTTCCTGACGGCCACGCTGACCGACCAGGTCACCGGCCTTCCGGTGCCCAACCAGCCGATCCTCTTCAAGGCCGGCAGCAACGTCCTGGGCATCGCCAACACCGACGCCCAGGGCGTCGCCCGGGTGAACGAGACGCTCACCCTGTCGCTGATCCTCCTGCACGGCGGCTACGAGGTCAGCTTCGCCGGCGCGGTCACCCCGACGGCCATCCTGTCCCCGTCCAGCGCCAGCGCACCGGTCATCGAACCCTGACCTCCGGCCGGTCACCGGGACGGCTCCGCCCCCCTTCCGTGCGCTCCGGAACAGGAGCGCACGGAAGCTGCGGATCTGGTGCGGAGCCCCTGAACCGGTCCGGCCAACAAACAAGGCCCAGGTCTCCGACCTGGGCCTCAACTATGGAGCGGGTGACGGGAATCGAACCCGCGCTCTGAGCTTGGGAATCAGGGGGCTTTCCGGCGCCCAATGCATGAATGACCTGCGGAGACGCCGCATCGGGAGTACGGTTCCAGGCGTACCCCCTGGGCCCCTGTTGACCGTCGTTTACCGCTCTGTCTGGCACGGGAGTGGCACGACGGGTGAATGTGCCCCTGAAGGGGCTTGCCCTGTACCCGAGGGCTTTGCTCGACGGGTGTGCGCAAGGGCGGTTCGGAGTCGGCATTGCTGCCGCAAGTGGTGGCTTGTCCTGCAAGGCTGGGCGGCGTGACGTACGCAGTGACAGTGGATACGCAGATCGTGGGCGGCGCTCCGGAGATGGACGAGCTGCAGCGGGTCGGTGCCGGGGCGCTTCTGGAGAAGGGCTTCGACTCGGTCGAGTCGATCGACGGTCCGGACGGCGTGGAAGTGGACATTGCCGACACGTGGGTGGGCGTCCATCCCGGCGGCGCATTACTGAAGGTGTTCGTGGACGCGCCGGCGCTGGAGTTCGCGGAGGAGGCGGTTCGTGCGCTGGTGGAGGAGCTGCTTGAGCGCTCGGAGCTGCTCGCTGACTGGGCGGTCGTACGTTGCGAGGTTGAGCTGCACCCCGACCTCGCGAAGGAGAGTCTGGAGGCGGCCGACGGACCGGATGCCCCGCCGGACGATCTCGCCTCGCGGCGTGCCCGACTGATCGAGTCGGCTGCTGGTAATACCGCCGTTGGCGCGACGAGCGACGCCGTCGATACCGAGTCGGCGCAACGCAGGATGCGTTCCATGGCCGGCCGGCTGCGGGCCTTCGGGCCGGAGGTTTTCGGTGCTCCCGATGAGGAGGACAAGGACGAAGACCTCGCTGACCACGGCTCCCGGGTGTCGGTCGATGACGCAGAGGTGGCAGCCGGGGCGTTGGTGTGGGCGACGGATGTCCTCTTGGACGAGCTGTTCCAGGACGCGTATGCGCTGGCTGCGGAGGAGACCAACGTTGCTGAGTGTGACCGGCCGATGTGGCTGCTCGATGAACTCCCGCCGCGCTATGCCCTGCGGTACGACTCCCGTTTTGCCCGGCGTTTCCTGGTGACGGCCGTTGCCCTGACCACACGCTTCACCGAGCGCAGCTTCCAGCAACTGGGCTGTGTAGCGGAGGAGCTGGTACTGCGGCTCCTTCTGGACCGGGCCGAGGTGACCCTTGAAACGTTCGGTCTTCTCGATGAGGGGGTCTCGTCGGCTCTGGAGTGCTTTGCCGCGATGGTCTACGAGGACATGGACCACGAGTGGTTGTACGACGACTCGAAGGACGGCATCGACGAGAGTCCGGTGGGCGAGTACCTCGGCGTCGCGCCCATGGGGCTAGCGAGTTGGTTCAGGCCGTTCGGTGAGGACCGATACGTCCATCCTTATGCAGTGGATGAACCCATCGCTGAGGAACGCTGACGAACGGGAGAAGGGGATTCAGGTATTGGTTGGCGGCCAGGGGGGGCAGAGCAGCCGACGGCGACGGGTCACCCTTGAACCCACGACCTCTTCGTCCCGAATGAGGTTCGGGGACTGATCTTGCCTGCGCGGATGGCGTTTGCCCAGGTCAGAGGCGTGGTGGCGGTTGGTCTCAGGTGGTGTCGACGGGTTTCCGGGAGCGGGTCGGCTCCCAGATGGCTCCCAGAAGGGCATTGGACCGGGACTTCAGGCCGGCCGAGGCTTCG
This sequence comes from Streptomyces sp. NPDC048197, assembly GCF_043202395.1. Taxonomy (NCBI): domain Bacteria; kingdom Bacillati; phylum Actinomycetota; class Actinomycetes; order Kitasatosporales; family Streptomycetaceae; genus Streptomyces; species Streptomyces sp. NPDC048197. The sequence continues at coordinate 118,460 of NZ_JBIDAJ010000022.1, read as the reverse complement.
AGTGCCTCGCCCGGGACGCGCCGGAGGGCGTCCCCGTCCCTGGCGGACCCGTCACGGAGATCCTCGACATCCTGCCGGACAACGCCCGAGTCCATGGACGCGGACCGTCCGCCTGGTCGTGCGCGACCTCGATGACGCCCTCGCCGTCGATATCACCGACGGGTGGGGCATGCGGCTCGGCAGCGCGGCTGTTCGATCGCGGGCACTCTTGCAGCGGGGTGGGAACGAGTATCGTCGCGCCGCTCCCGCGACGTGGCGATCTACTTCGGTGTCCGACTCTCCTGACGGGTTGCACTCCGGCCGTTTTCACTCTGCTCGCCCCGGTCCGCGGGGGTGGAACGCGGCGACGCGTGTCAGCCCGGCGATGCCCACGCCGGGCGCCGCAGCCCTGCCCGTACGACCCGATTGGCGGCTGTCTTCTGCAGCAGACCGCAGGCGAGGACCGGAAGCAGCAGGTGCGGCTTGTCCGGGAGCGTAGCGGTGATCAGAACGGCGCTCGCGCTGCTGTTGTTCATGCCGCAGGCGAGCGTGAGCGACGAGGCGGCGGGCGGGTCCAGCCGCAGCAGCCGGGCCGCGCACCGGCCGAGTACGAACGAGAGCAGGCAGACCAGTGCCGCCACGACCAGCGCGGCAGCGAACAGCAGGGGGCGGGGCTGGGCGACGAACGTGCCGAGGGCGCCGCTGGCGTTGACGTACGTCAGGACGAGCGAACCGACCAGGGTCACGGGCATGACGACGCCCAGCACCTGGCTCAGCCATGACGGGGGCAGGGCGAGCCGGAGCAGGATGCCCGCGGCACAGGGCAGCACCACGCCGACGAGGGTGACACCGCCGCCCGCGGTGTGGATGCTCGCGGCGAGCGAGTCGGCGTAGCCGCCGCTGAGCAGCGGGGACAGGAGCCGGATCACCAGAGGCGCGGTGAGCGGGCTGAGGAGCGTGGAGGCGAGCACCAGGCCCACCATCGTGGGCTGATCACCGCCGTCCCCCTTGCCGGTCCACACGGTGGCCCCGGCCGCGACGGGCATGGCAACGATGAGGATCATCGCGGTGACCAGGCCACTGCCGCCGTCGGTGTCGGGTGACTTGTGCAGCAGGAACGCCACGAGGGGGATGACCAGCAGCGGGATCGCCAGATGCAGCGCGAGCCCCGCGAGCAGCGCACTCGGGCGCCGCAGCACGCGGCCCAGCTCATTGACGGGGACCTGGAGTCCGGCCGAGAACAGCACCAGCGACAGCAGGCAAGGGGCGGTGCACAGCGACAGGTAGAGCAGCGGCCCAAGCGGCAGGGTGTGGGTGTGGCGCAGCCACAGGCCGGGGCCTGGCAGGAAGAGGGCGCCGGCGTAGGACAGGACCACTGCCCGGCCGAGTCGGCGCCGCAGCCAGGCCGTCGCGCGGCCAGTAGTGGGTGAGGGGTCGGTGGTCGGAGCGTGCAAGGTGGCCTTCTTCTTCCGTCACGGGGGCAGGGGCGGGAAGGAAGGCCGCTATACGGAGACACAGTGCGTGCGTGTGCATGCCGCCATGCTGCTTGTACGGGCCGGGCGGAGCGAGTGATCCACGGCGGCAGTCAGGATGCGTTCAGGTGCCCCGTGCCACGGTCGGGCAGCATGACCTATGAAACGTCTGAGAGTCCTGTGGTTTCGGAGGCTGGTCAGGCAGCCCCTTCCCGACACCGGCTGCGCTGGAACAAGGTGCCCGAAGTCACCCTCTACTTCTGGATCATCAAGGTGCTGTGCACGACGGTCGGTGAGACCGGGGCCGACCTGCTGAACGAGAAGGCCGGCCTGGGGCTGACCGGTGTGTCGGTACTGATGAGTGCCCTGCTGGCGGTCGTCCTGGTGGTCCAGTTCCGCACCCGCTCCTACCGGGCGGGCGTGTACTGGCTCGCCGTGGCCCTGATCAGCGTCGTCGGCACACTGATCAGCGACAACCTCACCGACAACATGGGCGTGCCGCTGGAGACCAGCACCACGGTCTTCGCGATCATCCTCGCGATCGTGTTCGTCGTCTGGTATCGGCGCGAGCGGACGCTCTCCATCCACCACATCGACACCACCAGCCGCGAGTCCTTCTACTGGCTTGCGGTCCTGTTCACCTTCGCCCTGGGCACCGCCGCCGGCGACCTGGTCTCCGAGCGCATGGACCTCGGGTACTGGCTTTCCGCCGTCCTGTTCGCCGCGGCTATTGCCGCGGTGGCCATCGCACACTTCGCGCTGGGCCTGGACGCGGTGTGGAGCTTCTGGATCGCCTACATCTTGACCCGCCCCCTCGGTGCCTCCATCGGCGACTACCTCTCCCAGCCCACGGGCGACGGCGGTCTCGGCCTGGGCACTGTGGTGACCAGCGGCCTGTTCCTGGCGGTCATCCTCGGGCTGGTCGTCTACCTCTCCGTCAGCCGCAGGGACGTCACCGAACCGGAGCAAGCAACGGTGCGTACGGCCTGAGTGGCAGGAACAGTGGCCTCAGGAACCGTTCAGAACTGCTCTTCAGGGTTAACGGTCCCGGCGGCACCTGATGGCCGGTTCATCTCACAGGGCATCCGCCTCTTCGGGCGGGTGTCCTGACCTGCGCCAACCTGGCTGCTGTTCCGGGCATACCGGTCACCCGGCGGGCAGGCTGACCATGAACCGGGCTCCGGGGGTGTGCGTCGGGTCGTAGGACACCTCGCCGCCGACGGCTCGGGCGAGACGTCGCGCGAGCGGCAGCCCGAGCCCCGCGCCGTCGTGACCGTCGTCGCGATCTGCGCGCCGGCCGGGCTGGAAGAGATCCCCGGCGAACGCCTCCGGCACCCCGGGGCCGTCGTCGACGACGTCGATCAGTACGGCGCCCGGGATACCTCGCGCCGACACGGTCACGCCGGAGCGGGCGTAGCGGACGGCGTTGGTCAGCAGGGGACTGACGATGCGTTCGAGGAGAGGGGGCGCGACCCCCGCCTCCAGCACCGCGGTTTCGCTCTCGATCGTCGCCTTCACGCGGTCCCGTGTGTCGAGACCTTGGACCAGGTGGTCGAGGACAGGGACGATGTCCGTTGTTCCTGGGGCTGTGGACGACGGATTCTGCGCGTTCTCGCGGGCCTCGTCCAGAAGCGTGTCGCAGATCGTGCGCATCGACTGCGCGGCCTCGGCGATCACCTCATGGGTGGCACGGGTCTCGGCTTCCGAGCGGGGGCGGGCCCGTCGCCACCAATCGAGTTCCATGACGATCCGGGTGAGCGGAGTGCGCAGTTCGTGGGACAGCTCGCCGGTCAGTTGCCGTTCGTGGCGCAGCACGGTGCGGATCCGGTCCAGGAGCGCGTCCAGTGACGCGCCCAGGCGGGCCAGTTCGGCCGGGTGTTCGTTCGTGCCGAAGCGCTCGGCGGAGCCCACGGCACTCCACTGGGTGGCCTGGTCGGTCATCGTCCGGACCGGGCGCAGGGCCCCGCCGACAGCGAGACGCGTGAGCAGGTAGGTGCACGCGAGCATGACCGCGTCCAGGATCAGTGATCCCAGCAGCAGGGTGTTGGCCGAACTGCGGTAGGGGCCGAGGTCCAGGGCGGTGACGACCGTTGCGTCGGCATGGTGGCCGGTCAGTGGCCGGGAGCACAGGCGGACGGGCTGCTGCCCATGGGCGTTGACGGTCGTGCACGCCGGGGCGCGATGTGCGGCCAGCCGGTCGGCGGTCTGGGTGAGCGGGCTGCCAGCCGTCGTCGACGGAGGCTTTTCGAGCAGTCGTGTGCCGGTGTAGATCCAGACGTGCGCGTCGAGGAGACCGTCGTTGGCGGTCTCCAGGACGCGCACACGGGGGCCGCTGGTGTCGACGGTCGTGGCCACGGCGGCGGCGCGGTTGCGTAGTTCGTCGTTCGCCTGATGTTGCAGATGGCGGTCCATCACGGCGTTGAACGCCACGGTCAGGACGGTCATCAGCAGGGCGGCGGTGGTCAGCGCCACGAGCGAGAGCCGGCCGCGCAGGGTGCGGGGCGCCAGGCGGCGCAGGACACGGTGAAGGTTCATGACAGGTGGTGTCCGATCCCGCGTGCCGTGCCGATCGTCAGTGTGCTGCCGGCCCCGCGCAGCTTGCGGCGCAGCCGCGTCAGGTACTGGTCCAGGGTGTTGTCGCTCACGTACGCGCCTTCCGGCCAGCCGGCCCTGACCAGCTCGCGACGGGGCACAGTGGATCCGCCCGCGGCGACGAGCGTGGCGAGCAGCCGGAACTCCGTCGGGGTCAGGGCGACACGGGCACCGTGCACGGTGACGCTGTGGCCGACCGCGTCCAGGACCAGGTCACCGGCCGTGGCCGCGGCCGGAGCGGCCCGTCTGAGAGCGACTCTCAGGCGCGCGGCCAGCTCGGCCAGGTGGAAGGGCTTGGGCAGGTAGTCGTCACCGCCGGCGGAGAAGCCGGACAGCCGATCGGTGAGCTGGTGCCGGGCGGTCAGGAAGATCACGGGGGCGAGGAAGCCGTTGGCACGCATCGCCTGGCACACGTCGCGCCCGTCGGAGTCGGGCAGCCCGACGTCCAGAACGGCCGCCGCGATGTCCGCGGTGGCTGCCAGACGCAGGGCGGTGGCGCCATCGGCGGCGAGGGCGGAGTCGAAGCCCTCGTCGTACAGGCCGCGGCGCAGTACGTCCCGCAGTGCGTGATCGTCCTCGACGATAAGGATCTTCTGTCGCATGGTCTCCAGCGGCTCCACAGCCGGTCATCGGGTCGTGCCAACGACGAGCGGTCGGTTCATCAGGGAATGAGGAGTGGACGCAGCCGCCCGGAGGTGATCCACCGTGCGAGGGTTTCCGACTGTCTCCGCACCAGGGTCATCGACAACAGCGCGATCAGCGCGCCGACGGTGATCCCGGCGGCGACGTCGTGCGGATAGTGCGCGCCGACCCAGACGCGGGAGGCCGCCATCACCAGGGCGGCAACGGCCCCGACCGTACCCAGCCGCCGTGAGACGAACAGCAGCGCCATCGCGGCGGCAGCCGCGATCGCCGCATGGTTGCTGGGGAAGGACCAGTCGCCGGGTGCCGGACACGCCTCCAGCACTTTCACATGCAGACTCTGGCACGGCCGGTCCTCGCGCACCACCATCTTCGCCACAGCATCGACACCGTACGCCACCACGACAATCGCCGGTACGGCCAGCGCCGTGACCGCGGCTGTGGCCCCGCCTGTCGGGCGCGCCACCAGCCGAGGGTCGCGAGGACAGCGAAGAGCGCGAGTCCGTACGTTGACCAGAACGACACCAGGGCGTCCAGACCGCCGGGCGAGTGCTGCGCCAGACGCACCACGTCCCGGTAGCCGGATCCGTCGATCGAGGACCCGTCGAAAGCCAGGATCATCCGCGCTCCTCGCGTGCCCTGGCAGCCCGGCGGGAGCGGAGGACCTCGGAGAACAGGGGGATCAGCGAGACGACGACGATCAACGCGACCATCGGTAGCAGGTAGCGGTCGACATTCGGGATCGAGGAACCCAGCGCATAGCCGGCGAGAGTGAGGCCGAGGCTCCACACCAGCCCGCCGATCACCTGCCACACCGTGAACGTCCGCATCGGCACGCCGAGCGCGCCCGCCATCGGATTGAGCACCGTGCGCACCACCGGCACGAAGCGGGCCAAGATGACGGCCTTCGCGTGTCCGTACCGCTCCAGCAGTTCCTCGGCCCGCTGTGCCCCCTCCTGCAGTCGCGTGGAGCGGCTGCGGGCGAGCAGCGCCCCGCCCGCCTTCCGTCCGAGCACATACCCGCACTGCGCACCGGCCAGCGCGCCGAAGGCCGCCGCGACCAGCAATGGCCCCAGCGAGAGGTGAACGGCCTGGTCGGCCGTACCTGTACACAGCAGGCCCGCCGTGAACAGCAGCGAGTCCCCGGGAAGGAAGAAGCCGACCAGCAGCCCCGTCTCGGCGAACATCACCACACCCACGCCCAGGACACCGAACGCGGCCAGCAACGACCGTGCGTCCAGTACGTTGACGGCCAGCTGCGAGGCGAGGTGCAACGGTGTGGTCATCGGCCTCGGGCCTTCCTAGAAGTGACTACAAGCATGTAGACGATTCATGGACTGTAGACGAATGGCGAGCGAGGAGTGTTCCCCGTGACCTAACGGCTGTCAGTGACCTGGGGCACCGACAGCGGCAGGTGAACGTCACCACCCTGCGCCGGACCGGGCACACAGGGGCGCCAGGGAGCGGCACCCGGCGGCCGGGCCACGGGGTGGCGTCTGTCGCCCATCCTGCGAGCCAATCGCAGCGCTCACCCGCCAGCCTCAGTCTGCGGTGGCAGCCGCTGCTGAACCCGCTGTGGCGGAGGTCCGCGCAGGGTCTCTTTCCGAGTGGACAGGCATATCCGCTGGTCCCGGAGATCGGGTCTCGCGGTGAGCCGCGCGAGGCGAGAGGAGACGCTTGCTGCGTTGCGCTGGCACGTTTGCTCGCGGCCCCATTCGCCAGCAGTACGCACACGCGAGCGGGTCTGCGGGATGTCAGTCGGCGCTTTGGCCGGCGGGCCGGATGTCCGCCGACCACTTCTCCTCGATGCGGCCGAACTTCCAGACGGCGAGGGCGATGACCCAGGTGGCGAAGAAGATGCCGACGATGGCGAAGCCGATGATGTTGAGGGTCCAGGCCGGCGATCCAGTCCCAGAAGAAGCCGTGCAGGTCGAGTTTCTCGGCGAGGAGGCCGAGGAGTTCGACGGTGCCGATGATCAGGGCGACGGCGACGGAGAGACCGGTGATGGTGAGGTTGTAGTAGACCTTGCGCACCGGCTTGGAGAAGGCCCAGCCGTAGGCGAAGTTCATGAACGAGCCGTCGATGGTGTCCAGCAGCGACATTCCGGCCGCGAACAGGACGGGCAGGCAGAGGATGGCGTACCAGGGGAGCCCGGAGGCGGCGCCGGAGCCGGCGAGGACGAGGAGGGCGATCTCGGTGGCGGTGTCGAAGCCGAGGCCGAAGAGCAGGCCGAGCGGGTACATCTGCCACGGCTTGGAGATCGACTTCATGACGCGGCCCAGGAGGCGGTTCATGAAGCCGCGCTTGTTGAGCTGCTCCTCCAGGGCGGCTTCGTCGAAGTGGCCGGCGCGCATCTGTCGGAAGACCTTCCAGATGCCGGCCAGGATGACGATGTTGATGATCGCGATGATGTAGAGGAACGTGCCGGAGACGGTGGTGCCGATCAGGCCGGTGACGTCGTGCAGCTCGGAATTGTCGTTCTGCACCGGTCCGGCGAGGGTCTTGATGCCGAGGGAGAGCAGGAAGGCCAGGCCGAAGACGATGCTGGAGTGCCCCAGGGAGAACCAGAAGCCGACCGACAGCGGGCGCTGGCCGTCTTCCATCAGCTTGCGGGTGGTGTTGTCGATGGCGGCGATGTGGTCGGCATCCGGATGTGGTGCAGCAGCGAGGCGGGGCTGGCTTCGGTCCACTGCGCGGCCCGCCTCTCGAACGGGTAGAAGCCGCCGTCGCCGTCGCGTGCCTCGATCACACCGTCGGTGTAGAGCAGGAGGGTGTCGCCGGGCTCGAAGGAGAACACATCCACCGTGTAGTCCGATTGCCCCAGGCCGCCGAGCCCCAGCGGCGGTGCAGGGTGCAGGCTCGGGGTGGTGACGGCGCTGCCGCGGCTGAGCAGCAGCGGGGGAGGGTGCCCGCAGCTGGTCATCTGGGTGATCTGGTCCCGATCGGGGATCTCCAGCAGCAGCGCGGTGGCGAAGCTCTCCCCGGGCTCCTCCGCCTGCTCGAAGTCGGCCAGGTAGCGGGCCACGCTCTGCGCGCAGGGCGGCGGCCAGCTCCGGCAGGGAACGGTGCCGATAAGCGGCTTCACGGAAGGCCCCGAGCAGGAGGGCAGCCTCGCCGATGGCGGACAGGCCCTTGCCCCGTACGTCCCCGATCATCACGCGTACCGCGCCGTCGCATCGGGTGGCGGCGTACAGGTCACCGCCGATCTGCGCCTCGTCCTCGGCCGCCAGGTACAGGCAGGCGATCTTCAGCGGTCCGATCTTCTCCGGCAGCGGCCACAGCAGGACATGCTGCGCCGCCTCGGCCACCGACCGCACCTGAGCCAGCTGGGCGCTACGCCGCTCGCGCACGGCAGACAGGAACACGACCAGAACCGTCAGTAGCGCGAGAGTGGCGATCTGCACTATGTGGTTCGTCGTGGCCAGGCCGCCGTGGAACACCGCGATGATCACCTGGGCCGCCACGGCGAGCACGCCGATGACCCCGGTCACCAAGGGGCCCGCGAACGCCGCGGCGATCGCGGGCGCGATGACCAGCGTAGGCCCCAGATGAATGTCCGCGGGAGAGCGAATGTCCGCCACCGTGATCACCGCGATGAGCGCGACGGGAATCACCAGCAGCGCACGGCTCGACCACCGGGGCTGCCGCAGACCAGCAGGCTGCAGCTGGGAGCCCACGCCTCCACCTTGCACCGCGCCGCAGCAGCTGACCACCGCGGCTGGCAGGAGATGCCCGCATCGCGGAGATCGACGTCACCGTCAACGATCTCCTGGCCTGCGGCAGGCCCTTACCGAGATCCACCAGGGGACCGGGGCCGCCGAGGATCACCCGGACAGCCGCTGGCCTTTCGCGGCAGGGCGCTGATGTTCGCGTGAGGACGTCACCGCGGAGGCTGGGGCAGGGGGCTTTGCAACCGCTGAGGTTATATCCGTGGGCTTCCCACATCACGGGCTTCATCTTGATCGGTGCACCTTGGTCGGAGCGCATGATCAGACGAAGGCCGTCTCAGCTTCTGGAGAATGCCCAGGTCGGCGACCGTCCCGCAGACGACCTGGTCGACGTTGCCCTGCACAGTGATCGAGTCGCGTATCCCAATCAGCGGTCGAGCCGGCGCGGGGCTTCGGGCGGCCAAGTTCGTGGTGTTCAGGAAACGCCTGCCAGCTTCTCTTCCCGACGGGCGGTGTCCTTCCGCTCCTGCACGTGGGCGTAGCCCATGAGGCCGATGAGGATGGTGAGGAGTACGGCCGACGAGCCCGCCGTACCGAGGTCGAGGCCGCCCTTGGCGCGGGGCTTGGTGAGGAAGTCGCCGGCGGTGGCCCCGAGGGGGCGGGTGAGCACGAAGGCGACCCAGAACAGCAGGACGTTCGGCACGGCAGGCACCCGCATGAGGGCGACGAGTACCGCAAGTACGCCCCCGACGAGCAGCGCACCGCCTGCGTAGCCGAGTCCGGAGCTGTCGGACAGGAAGTCACCCATCGAGGTGCCCAGTGTGTTCGACACGAGGATCGCTGCCCAGAAGAGGGCCTCCGCGCGGAAGGTGACGATGTCGCGGATGGAGAACGTCAGCCCGGTGTACTTCCAGATGATGAAGATGGCGATCAGCAGCGAGATCAGGATCGCTGCGCCGGTGGGGTACCCCAGGCCCAGGCCCTGCGGCCCCCAGCCCAGCGAAGTGGCCCCGCCGGTGAGGAACTTGGCGCTCGCGTCCCGGTTCATGAAGTCGGACATCGTGGTCCCGGCCATGCTGGTGGACAGGATGACGGTCCAGTAGAAGAACGGGTTGTAGCGCCGGGAGCGGAGCTGGACGACGAGCGTGACCACGAAGATCAGGAACAGCGCGATCGTGGTGAGGAAGTATCCGAGTTTGAGGGTCTGGGCGAAGAGGTCACCGGCGGTCTCGCCGAGGGTCGTGGCGGCGATCTTCATGATCCAGAAGGCCAGGGTCACCTCCGGCAGCTTCTTCATGACAGATCGGTCGGCGCTGGCGATATCCAAGTCGGTCAGGAATTCGGACTTTTCCACTTTCGATCTCTCCTGGTGGGGGCAGGCACGAGGCAATGTCTTGTTCAGCTACGAGGCATCACTGTGGAGTAGTACGTCGCAGGCCACCCGAACCTCTCAGCCATAACCTGTACGCATCCGGAAGCCGCCCGGTCGCCCGCACGAAGCGCCCGGACGGGGGAATGGCGCCCGACCGCGCCACCCGCAACCTGAACGCATCCTGTGCACGCGCGCCGTCCTCCTCGGTTTCGCCGTCCCCAGGCCCGATCATGACTGCCATGCACTCCGCCACCGGGTCGTACGGAGTCGTGGCCACAGCTAGCGTGATGATGTGGCACGGATTGTGATCGTCGAGGACGATGACGCCATCGGAGGCCGGCTCGCGGTGACGCTACGCGCCGAAGGTCATGACTGTGACTGGTGCCCCGATGGCGCGGCGGCGCTGGCCCGTGCCGAGCGAGGGCCGTCCGAGCTGGTGCTGCTGGATCTCGGGTTGCCGGACGTGGACGGGTTCGAGCTGTGCCGGAGCCTGCGGGATCGTCTGCCGGGGGCCGTGATCATCGTGCTGACGGCGCGTACCGAGGAAATGGATGTGATCCAGGGCTTGGAGTCGGGGGCCGACGACTATCTGACCAAGCCGTTCCGGCTCGCCGAGCTGCAGGCGCGGATCGCCGCCCATCTGCGGCGTGCCGATCCGGGCCAGGAAGGCGGCCCCGGCCGGATCCGGCACGGCTCCCTGCTGATCGACCGCACGGCCCGGCGCTGCCTCACCCCGGCGGGCGAGGTGGAGCTGCGACCCAAGGAGTTCGACCTGCTGGTCCGGCTGGCCGCCTCCGCCGGCCGTGCGGTGAGCCGGGAGGACCTGATGAGCGATGTATGGGACGAGAACTGGTTCGGTCCCACCAAGACGCTCGACGTCCACGTGGCAGCGTTGCGCCGCAAGCTGGGCGACAGGGTGCGCATCACCACCCTGCGGCACTTCGGCTACCGGCTCGAACCGCCCGGGGAGCGCTGACCGTGCGCCGCCGGATCCTGCGGGCGGTCGTCGTCGCGGTGGTGTGCGCGGTGGTGCTGTTCTCCGTACCGCTGGCCGTGGCGACGCTGCGGCTGTACCGGCAGGACGAGGTGCGCGAGCTGGAGCAACTTGCCGACCGGGTGGCGGTGACCGTCCCGGCGGATGTGCACCATCCACGCGACCCGATGGAGCTGCCGCGCGTCGAGTCCGACACCCGGGTCGGGGTGTACGACGAAGGGGCGCGACTGGTGGTCGGGGCCGGGCCCGCGCGCGGGGACGGCCCGGTGCATGACGCCCTGGCAGGCCGGGCCTCGCCGTCCCAGCTGGGCGATCGGCTGGTGGCGGCGGTTCCGGTGGGGTCGGGCGAGCGGGTACGGGCGGTCGTGCGGGCCAGTTCACCGGCGGACGGGCCGCTGCGCCGGGCGGCGCTGACCTGGGCCGGCATGCTCGCACTGGCCGCGGTCGCGGTCGGCGTGGGCGCCGTGCTGGGGGTGCGGTCCAGCAGGCGTCTGGCGCGCCCGTTGGAGGCGCTGGCGGCGGCGGCCGGCCGGCTGGAAACCGGCGATCTGACGGCCAGGGCCGCGCCGTCCGGTCTGCCGGAGGCCGACGAGGTCGCGAGCGCGCTCAACCGCGCCGCCGCACGCATCGAGGAACTCTTGCGGCGTGAGCGGGCCTTCAGCGCGGACGCCTCGCACCAGCTGCGCACGGCGCTGACCCAGGTGCGACTGGATCTGGAGAGCGCGCAGGCATCGGGCGGCCCGCACGCTGCGCTGCGCGCCGCCCTGGAATCGCTGACCAGCACGGAGACCACGCTGGACGATCTTCTGGATCTGGCCCGGGACATGCCCGAGCAGGCGCCGCTCGACGTGGTGGCGCTGCTCGACGGCGCCGCGCGGCGCTGGCACGGGGAGCTGGCGGCCGTGGCCCGGCCGCTGAGGATCACCGTGGAGGAGGCGCTGCCCGACGCGGTCGGCTCGGCGCGCGCCGGGCGGCAGATCCTGGATGTGCTCCTCGCCAATGCGCTCGGCCATGGCAGCGGCACGGTGACCGTCGCCGCTCGGGACGCGGCCGGGGCGCTCGCCGTGGATGTGGCGGACGAGGGCCCCGGCCTGCCCGAGGGGCAGGACGTCTTCGCGCGGCGCAGCGGCGACGCCGACGGCGGCGGTCATGGGATCGGGCTGGCCCTCGCCCGGTCCCTGGCGGAGGCCGAGGGCGGGCGCCTGATGGTCTCCAGGAGAACCCCGCATCCGCGTTTCACCTGGCTGGTCGCCGGCGGGGGGAAGGAATCCGCCCCGTGACACGGTGTCATGCGGTGGCGCCGTCATAGTTCCCGCAGCTCCGTGAGCGGTGGGCGCCGGGCGTGCCGTACCGCCGTCCACGCCGCCACGGCCAGGGCCGCAGCGACGGCCGCGGCGAGCGCGCCCAGGTAGCCCCACGGCACGGCGAGGGCCGCCGGGGGCGGGTCGAAGACGCCGGAGAGGACCTTGACCAGAACCTCGGACAGCGACCAGCCGAGGAGGACGCCGCCGGCCGCGCCCGCCACCGCCACCAGGCCGGCCTCGCTCCACACGAATCCGGACAGCTGCCGCCCCCGGGCGCCCAGCACGGACGCCAGGGCCAGGGTGCGGCGCCGTTCGGTGAGGCCGAGGGCGAGCACCAGGCCGCCTGCCGCCGCGCCGATGACCAGGGCGAACCCCAGTTCCACTCGGGTGAGCCCACCCAGGTCCACGGCGGTGAGGCTGGACCCGGTCACGGTGCGCGCGGACGGCAGGTCGGTGACGTGGGCGGTGGGACCGAGCACGGACCGGACGTGCCGGGCCACGGCGCGTTGGCCGGTCCCACCGGTGTCCACCAGCAGCGTGCCGACCGCGCCACTGCCGGTCGCCCGGGTGACATAGGTGGAGTTGGCCACCAGGAAGCTGTCCTTGGGAGCGGTCGGGAACTCCTTGACGACGCCCATGAAGCGGAACGCCACGGGGCGCAGCCGGTGGGTGCGGTTGTCCTGGAGGCGCAGCCGGATGTGGTCGCCCGGGTGGAGCTGGAAGTCGTTGGCGGTCTCGGCGCTGACGAGGAGCCCGTCGGGCTGTCGCTGGAGCCGGTCCATCAGCTGCCGCGCGGTGCCGCCGGAGAAGTACGCGTTCTGGAGGCGGCCCGCGCCGACGACGGTGGACGGCCGCACCCCGTACAGGTCCTGGAGGTCGGGCCCGACGTACGCGAAGCGGTGCTGCAGCGGCTCCACGCTCCGCACGCCGGGCAGGGACGCCAGTCGTGCCGCGTCGGCCGCACCCCCGGAGGAGCCGGGCGATTCGGTGACGGTGACGTCGGCGCCGGTGGTGAGCACCGCGTCGACTCCGGCTTGCTGGCGGTAGGTGGAGTTGAACACGGCGGTCGATGCGGCGAAGGCGATGGCCAGGGCGAGCAGCACCACGGCGCGCAGCACGGTGCCCCGCTGCCGGGACAGGCTGGCCGCGGCCGTGCCGGACAGGGCCCCGGTCAGCGGTCGCAGCAGCCGGGCCAGCACAGGCCGGCCCCGCCGCAGCAGCAGGTCCGTCAGCAGCCAGGCCAGCAGTGCCCCACCGGTCCACAGCAGGGCCGGACCGGCGAACGCCCAGTAGTCCACCGACAGGGTGGGCGTGCCCTCGGGAGCGAGGACCAAGGCATAGTTCGTACGGCTGGTGATCCGGAAGACCGCCAGCGCCCCCGCCAGCAGCGCGACGGCCAGCACCCACCACGCAGTACGCGGCACCCGGCGTCGCTCCACCGTCGCCCGTCCGGCCACGACGGTGGCCGCCTTGACGTCACGGCGCGCGGGCACCAGCACGGTCCCGCCGGCGATCACCGCGCCGACGGCGAGCGCGGCCAGCGCCCACCCGGCGGTGAGCGTTCCGGCCGTGCCGAAGGCCGTGCGCCCCAACAACGCCGCGAACCCGATCCCCACGGCCCCGCCGACGACGGCCACGATCCCGGCCTCCACGGAAGCGAGCGCCAGCAGCCGTCCGGCGGAGGTGCCACGCGTCCGCAGCAGGGACTGCTCCCTCCGCCGCCGTGCGGCACCCGCACCGGCGACCGCCGCGGTGAGCGCCCCGGCCAGCACCGCGCCCGGGACGCCGAGGAACAGGAACAGCATCTGCGCGTACAGGGCGTCCGACCGGGCCGCATCCAGCACCGCGCCGAGGTTGTCGCCGACCACACCGGTACCGGCCAGTCGCAGGTCCGTGTGGTGTGCGCTGCCGGTCACCGTGGTGTAGGCGACGGCCGGGTCGGGCGGAAGAGCGTGGCTGCGCCGCGCGTGGACCTGGTCGTGGACGAGACCGGGGCGGGCCTTGGCCAGCGGGGCGAAGGCCGCGTGCCAGCGCGGCTGCGGCAGCAGCACGACATTGTCCGGGGGCGCCGTCGGCTGCGACTGCGGCGGTGCGCCGACCTTCTGGAACAGCGAGTCGGCGTACGGGAGATCCACCACGCCGTCCACGCGGACCTTGACCGGCGGCAGCCCCGCCCGACCGACGGCCACCGTGTCACCAGGGGCCGCGTGCAGGTTCGCGGCGGTCTGCTGGGCCAGCAGCACCCCGTTCCCGCGTCCGGCCAGTACGCGGATCTCGCCCGGGAACGCCGTGCGGTAACCGGCCGGAACACCCAGCACCACGCCGGGCCCGGTGGTCTGGGAGGTACCACCGGCGGTGGCGCTCAGACCGCTGGTGTCGGCGTACCCGACCGGCAGCGCCGCGTACGTGCCCGGCGTGTGCCGCACGGTGGTCAACACCTGTCGGGCATCGGCGCCGCTCGCCGCCTGCACCTGCCAATCCACCACGACCCCGCGCACGGACTGCGCCGTCATCGTCGCCCGCGTGGCTCCGAGGAAGCCGCCGAGCGCCGCCAGCAGCGCCACCGCCAGGGCCACCCCGGCCGCCACCCCGAGCAGCCGCCCGCTGCGCCGTCGCAGCAGACCGGCCAGCCAGATCCTGATCATGGCTCTTCCCCTCCCTCGGGATCGCCGGAGCGGACTCGCCGGACCGCCCGTCGTGGCATCCGTCGTGCCGTCCGTCGTGTCGTCCGACTCCGGCCGGATCAGCCGCCCGTCGGCCATGTACCAGCGGACGCCCAACTCCCGTGCCACCCGCGGATCATGGGTGGTGACCAGCACCGCCGCACTCAGCTCTGTGGCCGCGTCGAGCAGCACCGACAGCACCCGACGGCCGGTCTCGCGGTCCAGCTGCCCGGTCGGCTCGTCGGCCAGGACGAGCCGCGGCCGACGCGCCAACACACGGGCCACGGCGACCCGCTGGGCCTGCCCCGCCGACAGCTCGTCCGGCAGCCGCCGCGCGAGCTCCTCCAGCCCGAGGCGTGCCAGTGCCGACCGCGCCCGGGTCTCCGCCTCGTCCTCCGGTACACCGTCGATCCGCAGCGGAAGCGCGACGTTCTCGGCGGCGGTGAGCGGGGGCAGCAGACTCGGGCCCTGGAAGACGACGCCGATGTACCGGGCGAGGTGCTCCGCAATCCCGGCGCCGAGGCCGGGGTGGCTCACCCGGCCCGCCGTCGGGCTGTCCAGCCCTGCCATCAGATGCAGCAGCGTGGACTTCCCCGACCCGGACGGCCCCACCACCGCGATCCGGGCGCCGGGCGGAACCGCGCAGCTCAGGCCGTGAACGGCGACGATGGCGCCCGGCCCCCTGCCGTAGGTCCGGGCCGCGTTCTCACAGCGGACCAGCGGCGTGCCGGTGTCCCGCACGGCCGTCGTGGCCGGGGTCATAGGCGCGTCCATCACGCCCACCTCCCGTCCCGCAGCCGCAGCACCCGGTCGGCCGCCCCCGCCACGGCCCGACTGTGGGTGACCACGACCACGGCGGCACCCGCGGCGGCACGTTCGCGCAGCAGGGCCAGCAGCCGCCGCTCCGTCTCCGCGTCCACCTCACCGGTCGGCTCGTCGGCGAGCAGCACATCCGGCGCGTTCGCCAGCGCGACGGCCAGACCCGCGCGTGCCGCCTCCCCTCCGGACAGCTCACCCGGCAGGGCACCGGCGCGCCGACCGATCCCCACCCGATCCAGCAGCTCCTGCGGCGGCATACGCGTCCGGGCGGGCGCCAGCCGCTGCACCAGTGCGACGTTGTCCCGCACGGTGAGGTGGTCCAGCAGATTGCCCGTCTGGAACAGCATCCCGATGTGCCGCGCCCGGATACCGCCGCGCTCGCGTTCGGCGCGGTGACTGAGCCGTTCACCGACGACCCGCACCGTGCCGCCGTCCGGCTCGTCGAGCCCCGCCAGACAGTTCAGCAGCGTGGTCTTCCCCGACCCGGACGGCCCCGTCACCGCCACCGTCTCGCCGCGCCCGACCTCCAGTCCGACGCCTTGCAGCGCGAACGTCTCCTCCTCACCGGCACGAAAGAATCGGTAGAGGGAATGGGCAATGAGGACGGGCCCGGCCATCAGGACCACCGGAAGGAGTCCGTGACGGTCCGCCAGGGATCGACATTGTCGGCCCCCACCCCGCCGGACAGCGTCAGCACGGCCTCGCCCTTGTGCGGCTTGTAGAACACATACCGCTGGACGTCCAGGGCAACGCGCTTGCCGGTCACCTGGTTGGGAGCGGAGTAGACGCGGTACTCGGCCAGCACCGCCCGGCCCGCCCTGCGCTGTACGTCGACCACTTTGACCAGCGAGAAGTGGGTGCTCGCGGCGCGGATCGCCGGAATGTCCTTGGCGCGTACGGAGTTCACCGTCGGAGCGGTCGTCGTGTGGACGCGTTCCACCCGCACGCTGTTGAACTTGTCGGTGAACACCGTCGCCGAGCCCTGGGCGTTCCGCGCCCATCCCTCCGGCACCTTCACCGTGAACCCACCGCCGGGCGGCGACCACGGTACGTACACCTGGGTATCGGGGATGTCTCCAGGGGGATTCGAGTCGGCGGGCGCCGGCGCCGTGGAGGACGGCGCGTGCTGTGGCGGCGAGGCCGCAGAGGAACAGGCCGCGGCTCCGGCTCCGGCTCCGGCGACGAGCACCAGGCCGGCCGCGGCGGCAGCGAATGGACGACGCATGGCCGACACCTCCCAGCGAGGGCGGCGGCTGCCCGTCGCCCAGTATTTCCGCCTTTCCTCCAACGCTAGGAGCCGTCCGGCCAGGGCCCGCGCTGCGCACGGTTAGCGTGCGGTTAACGATCGGCCTCTACCAGGACAAGGGCCACGGGGCACGCGCATCGGTGATGCGTCCTGCATTCCCGGCGTTGGGCGCCTGCCGTCGACGGCGCTGCGGCTGACGTGCAGAGAAGTTTCTGGGGAGGTTGACGGAAGCCGGCGCTACAGGAATGCCTCGGCGCGGAACGCGTTGCGGACTGCGGTCAAGGGTTCCCGGTCCCGTGTGTAGTAGAGCTTGTTGGTGAGCAGGACCGCCCAGTGGTTCTTGGACGGTGAGATCCACATGCCGGTGCCGGTGAATCCGTAGTGCACCCAGACGTCGTCGGTCGCGGGAACGGTGCCGGCGGCTGGGTGCCAGAACAAGCCCCGCTCCGGCGTCAGTCTCCCTGTGTGGATCTGCAGAGACTTCGCCACCCAGTCGGGGCCGAAGCCGGGCTGCTCCTGCGCGACCGTCGGATCGAGCATGTAGCGCAGAAAGGTGGCGAGGTCCTCAAGGACGGAGAAAACGCCGGCGATGCCGCACACGCCGTTGAGGAGCCGGGCGGAAAAGTCGTGGGCCGTGCCCTTGAGGTGAATTCCTGCCTCGTCGTTCAGCTCGGTCGGCGCGGAGCGTACGGCGTAGTGGCCGGGCAGGGGGCCGAAGGATGTCTCGGTCATCCCGAGAGGGCGCCAGATGCGGGTTTCGGCGACCTGGTCGAGCCGCTGGCCCGATAGGTATTCGGCGAGGTAGCCGAGGATGAGGGCGGCGCGGTCGGTGTATTCGACGGCTTCGCCGGGTGGCCGGTGCAGAGCCTCGTGGAGGACGCCGTCGCGGATGTCCTGGGCGTCGGTTCCGTAGAGGTTCTTGAGGTTGGCCCGGAGGGGGAGGCCGGCGGTGTGGGTCAGGAGCTGGTGGGCGGTGACCTCACTGAGCGGGTGGCCGGTGACCTCGGGCCAGAGGTTGACCAGTGGCTCGTTCAGCTGGAGCTTGCCGTCCTCGACGAGTGTCCCGATCGAGGCCCAGACGGCGAGGATCTTGGTCAGGCTGGCAATGTCGAAGACCGTGTCGAGGCGCATCGGCTGATCGGGCCGCGTCGGGTCGAGGAGTCCGATGGCACCGTTCGCCTTCGTACCGATGGCGTCGCCGATGGCCCAGACGGCACCGGGGTAGACGTTGTCGCGGACGCCGTTGTGGAGGAGCTTGTCGATGCTGTCGATGTCGAGCGTCATGGTCTCCCGATCGTGTGCCGTGGGTTTCCCGATGGTCAGGTTAGTGACGCGGCCGGGGTGGGACCGGCTGCGCCACGGTGTCGTCAGCTGAGCTGATCGCCGAGGTTGGTCAAGGCGGCGGCGGTGGCGCTGAGGGGGTAGCGGGCTGCGTTGGCCTGGCCTGCTGCCTGGAGGGCGGGGATCAGGCCGGGCGTGGTGTGGAGCCGGTTGAGGTCCTGTGCGAGGGCGCTGGGGTTGGTGAAGTCGGTGGCCATGCCGGAGGCGGCGAGGGACTCGTTCAGGCCGGGGATCGGTTGATAGAGGACGGGTAGGCCGCAGGCTTGCGCTTCAAGGGCGACCAGGCCCATGGCCTCCAGAGTGGTGGAAGGCATGACGAGCAGATCGTGATCGGCGAACGCTTTCCACAGCTGTGGACGGCGGAGCCAGCCGAGGTATCGGGCTCGTACCCCCAGGTGTCGCAGCAGCGGAACCAGGGTGCGGAACTGCGCTGGTGGGGCGGCGATGCTCAGCTCAACGGCGCTGGTGAGCGGGAGAGCTCGAAGCAGGGTCTCGACGCCCTTCTCGGCGGTGAGACGGCCGGCGTACAGCAGCCGTAGCCGGGCAGTGTGGCGGTGGTCCGCTCGGGGAGGCGGGCTGGCGAGGAGATGGTCCGGGATGCCCCACGGGATTTTCTCGATCTTTCGCGGGTTGGTCTTCGGGGCGAGACGGAGCAGCCGGTCGGCCATGGCGCCGGTGGGGACGACGATCGCGTCGGCGGCACGGGAGGACTGTTGGAGGAGTTCCAACTGGTCTCGGTGGGTCTCGGCGAAGAGCAGATCGGTTCCGTGGACGAGGGCGATGCGGGGATGCGTGGGCAGGGCCTGGATGAGTGCGGGCGTCGCGCCGAAGGCGAGGTGGTGGAGGTGAAGGACGTTGATCTGTGCTGGGTCGATGGCGGAGACCAGAGCGTGGCGTACGTCGGAGATGTACTGGCGGAGGGCAGGCCCCTTCAAGCATTTGCCGGTGACGGGGAGGAGGTCCAAGCCAGGAGGCGTGTGCGGGGAACGCCCGTTGGGGGCAAGCATGAATGCTCGTGCGGGGATGAGGGGTTGGGCGCCCGTATAGAGGTCGAGGAAGAGTTCGATGCTTCCGCCGGGGCTGGGGAAGGGCAGGTCGAGGGCGGTGGCCACGTCGGGGCTCATGGTCGGCCCCCGGGAATCTCCTCGTAGAGGCGGGATGTCTCGATTCCCTGGCTGGCCGTGTACTTGAGGCCGTGCTGCTGGTAGCTGACCGTGGCGCCGAGGGCCTGCAGGAAGACGAGCTTGCCGAACGTCATGCGCGGGTAGACGCGGACCGGCTGGCTGGTACGGATTTCCAGGGTCCAGTGGATGGCGTGACCTTGGTGGCCGAGCGGGGCGGATACGTGGACCCAGATGCCGCGGGCGCCGATGGCTCGGTTGCCGTTGAGGAACTGCGCGTAGGTCTCCGAGCCGGTCTTCTCGTGGGTGATGCCGAGATACAGCACGCCGGGTTGCAGGACGAACCCCGTCCGTGGGATGGCGATTTCAGTGGAGTCGGTGGGGGCGGCGGCGTCGAGATCTCCGCCGCAGATACGCAGGTTGTCACCGAGCCGCCAGTCGTAGGCGTTGGGGGAGAGCCTGTCGGGGTCGTACGGGTCGATGGTGATCTCACCCGCGGCACGGGCGGCGGCGATGGCGGGGCCGGTGAGGATCACGGCGCCACAGCTTCCAGGGGAGCGAGGTCCTGCCAGTAGGCGGAAGACTGGGGGCCGGTGGCGGTCTGGTACTTGCCCGAGTACGGCGTGACGGGGCCGACGGCAACGAAGAACATGATCTGTCCGACCTTCATGCCGGCGTACACGCGCAACGGCCGGATGGGGGAGAGCATCAGCGTCCACTGGCCGTGGAATCCGATGTCGCCGATCGGGGCGGTGATCTCGACGAAGAGACCGAGACGTCCGACGGAGGAGCGTCCGAAGAGGAGAGGGACGAAGGTGTCGGAGCCGACCTCTTCGATGGTGTGGCCGAGGTAGAGCTGGCCCGGTCGGAGGATGTATCCGTCGGTGCCGATGTCGATCCGGTGCGTCGGATTGGGGCGGTGGGCGTCGAGAACGGGGGTGGTGTAGGTGAGCAGTGTTGGGCCCAGGCGGACGTTGTAGCTGTTGGGGTTGACCTGCGCTTCGTCGAAGGGGGTGATGCGCAGGCGCCCGTCGGCCGCGGCCATGGTGATTTCGGGGCCGGTGAGGATCATCGTTGAGTCCCTCTGGTCAGGAGGCGCTGGATGGCCTGGCGGAGACGCAGGCCGGCTTGGTGGGTGCGGCCGCCCAGGTGGCTCTCGGCGAGGTAGTCGGTGGTCAGCGCGGTCGGCAGCTGTGGTGGCAGCGGGCTCGGCTCGGTGACCAAGGGGCCCGCCCTCTCGGTGAGGTGGTCCATCAGAGCGCGAGGGCTGTTGCGCAGCGCATCGGGGATGCGGGCATGGACCAGCTGGTTGTTGAAGGGCTCGATGGTGAGCAGGTCGCCGAGCGTGAGGACATCGCCGAGCTGAGTGGGCCGCAGGGCGGTCTCGTTGAGGATGACCGTGTCGGCGCCGAGGCCGGTGTGGAGGCGGGCGGCAAGGTCGCTCAGGAGGAGTCGGCGATCGAGTAACTGACCTCGGTACGGCTTGGCGATGGCACCGAGTGGAAGAGCCAGCCGGTCCTTGAGGTCCTCGATCTGTTCACGGATGACGGCGAGGTAGGGCGGTAGTGCTGCTGTGCTGGTACTGGGGAAGCGAGCAGTGCGGGCGGTCCATCGGGTGCCAGAGAGTTCGGCGAGCGCGTAGCCGACCCCGAGTTCCCGGCCCTTGAGAATGAGGGTCGCGCCCACATGGTTCGGGCCGTACTGGCCGCTGTGGCAATGCCCGGCGAAGATCACGTCGAGGAAGGGGCAGACGGCGGCCAGCTTCAGGTCCTCGTCGAAGCCCGAGTGGCTCAGTACGACCCAGGAGTCGATCTCGTGGTGGTGGGCCAGCATCACTTCGCGGAGAGCCCGGTCCGGTTCGGTGACGCGATGGTCGGCTCGCTGGTCCATGGGGATGGAGTGGAACGCTCGCGTTCCGATGACCGCGGTGACCGCGATGCGTCGTCCGTCGATACAGGTGGCGTGCAGGCGGCGGAAGAGCGGCTGGCCGGTGGCGGCATCGACGGCGTTTGCGCACACAGTGAGCTGCCGAAGGGCAGGCTCGAAGTGGTGGCTCCAGCCGTGATTCCCCGGAGCGATCACGTCGTAGAGGCCAAGGAACGCCGCCTGCTCAATGCGGCCGTGGCCGAGCCGGTAGTAGCCGCTGCCCTCGAAGAAGTCTCCGCAGTCGACGATCAGCGCCTCTGGTCGGAGGGCATGCAGGTGGGTCAGCATCGGCAGGGCGTTGTCGAACGAGGAGTGGACATCGGTCGTGGCCACGATCTTCCGGAGCTGTCGCGTCACGGGGTGACCTCGCAGATGTCGGCGCCGAGTGCGAGCAGCTTGGTGGGCAGGTCGGCGTGGCCTCGGCGGAGCTGTTCGAGGCCGCCGAGGGTTGTGACGCCGCGGGCGGTGAGGCCGGCGATGAGCAGGGCCGAGCCGGTGCGGATGTCGGTGGCTTCCACTCCGGCGCCGGTCAGCTGCTGTGGTCCGGTCAGGCGGCACTGGGTGGGGGAGGTCTGGTGGATGTCGGCGCCGAGGCGGGCGAGCTGGGGGATCAGGTTGCTGTGACGCCCAGGGTTGATCGCGTCGGCGAAGAGATGGGTGCCGTGCATGCCCAACGTCAGGGCCATCAAGGCGGGCTCGAAATCGGCGTCGAGCCCGCCGGGAGAGAGTGAGGCGATGGCTCGTAGGGGCTGATGGGTGGGCCGGGTGCCCTCGGCGCGGACGATGAGGGTGCCCTGATGGGCGTCGACGGGGACGCCGAGCCAACGGAGCGCGGCCATCATGGGGGCCACGTCTTTGGCGTGCACCCCCTCGATGCGGCCGTTTCCTCGGGTGGCCGCGATGGCGCAGGCCAGGGTGCCTGCTTCGATCTTGTCCCCGGGCACTGCCCAGACCACTGGTTCCTGCGAGGGAGACGCAGGCGGGGACAGGGCGAGAACGCGCTCGTCGGCCCGGGTCTCCCAGCCGGCCACCTGCAGCGCCTGCAGGACGCTGGTGACTTCGGGCGAGAGGTTCGGCTGACCCAGCCGCAGCGGGCACCCGGCGACGACGGCCCGCAGAATGGCCGCGATGCTCGCGCCACGGGAGCGGAACGGCAGCATCACCGATACTGAGCCGGTGCGGCTCTCGCCGGCTTCGACGCTGTAGCCGTGGTCGTTGACGAGCGTGCGGTCGCCGAACGCCTCGTACACCTTGAAGTGCTGATCCATGCCGCGTTCACCGATCCGGCAGCCGCCCGGCCAGGGCAACACGGCCCGCCCGTGGACGGCGAGGAGCGCAGGAACCAGGTAGTACGAGGCACGGATACGGGCAGCGGTGTCGTGGAGTTCCGGCGCGATGTGCGTACCGTCGCTCGGCAGTACTACGGCCGTGCTGGGCTTGCCGACTGGGTGGGTGACGCCGTGGCCTGCGTGCTGGAGCAGGGTGAGCATGGCCTGGACGTCCGCGTTGGCGGGGACGTTGGACAGCTGGACGGGCCGGTGCAGAGCGGCCGCCGCGGCGAGGAGCGGCAAGGCGGCGTTCTTGGAACCGTCGACGGTCACGGTCCCGGAAAGCGGCGGTCCGGGGCGGATGGCGATCACCTCGGAGGTCACGGCGGGCGTCCGGGCGGTTGTCACAGTTGTCTCCTCGGAAGTGGAATGCGTGCTGTGGCTTGGGAACTTGGCGTTGCTGGTAGGCGGACTTCGGCCCAGCACCGCTTGCCTGACGCGGTCGGCTCGACGTCGTACCGGTCGGCCAGGGCCGCGACGATGCAGAGGCCCCGGCCGTGCTCGTCGTCCTTGCTGGGCGACCGGGGCCGGGGCAGCTCGCGGCTGCTGTCGCTGACCTCGACCCGTAGGGCGTTGCCATCGCAGCGGGCGATCAGGGTGATGACGCCGGAACCGGCGTGCTGCACAGCGTTCGAGAGCAGTTCGCCGGCCATCAGCTCAACGTCGTTCAATGCATCGCTGTCGGCTGGCAGGCCCCAGCCACGCATCTCGGCGACGAGCTGATGCCGCGCAGTTGCCACGGCGGGTGCGGTGCCGGGTACGGCGAAGCTGAGGTGCTGCGATTCCATGGGCGGCCTCCCAAGCGAGTGCGGCCACACCACGGAACCGTCGCCAGTGCACGACGGACCACCTCGGGCGCCGGTGCGGCATCACTTATGCAGGTCCTGCATGAGAGCCAAGTCGGTTGCCATTACGCTCGGTTGAGCAGGCAGGATCGGCGACGGCGGAAGGGGCCGTGGCGCAGATGGTCGATGCTTACGACGAGGCGAGACGGATCGGCGAAGTGATCCGGCGGGCGAGAGCGCTCGCGAAACGGTCCCAGGCGGATGTCGCCGCCGCGCTCGGCTACCACCAGTCCAAGGTGAGCCGCTTGGAGCAGGGCCGGGGTACCGAGGACTCCCGGGTGGTGCGTGCAGCCGCACTGGAACTGGGCATCCCCCTGCCTGCGGTCGGCCTCGCCGCCACGCCGGAAACCAGCACCTGCGACCCCGAGACAGAGGACATGCACCGCCGTACTTTCCTCGCCGCGAGCGTCGCCGCGCTCGCGGCACCCAGCATGCCCACCGCCGGCCACGGCGCCCTCATCCACTCTCTTCTCCCCGGCCCGATACCCGCTGCCACCAGAGACGTTCAGGACGTACCGGAGCTGGGTGAACGGGTCGCCGCGGCCCGTCGGCTGTTCTGTACATGCGACTACACCGAGCTGGAGCGGGCGCTGCCTGCGTTGATCACCGATCTCCGTCACGCGGCGACCGGATCCACTCGCGCTGCCGGGCTGCTGGCCACCGCGTACCAGACCTCCGCCAGCTTGCTCCTCAAGCTCAGCGATCACGGCAACGCCTGGCTCGCCGTCGGCCGCGCCATGGCCGAAGCCGAACGCTGCGGTGACCCCGTCGTCCTGGCCTCAAGCGTCCGCGTTCACGCCCACGTGCTGGCCCGTGAGAAGCACTCAGCCCAGGCCGTCACCCTGGTCCGCCACACCGCCGACCAGTTCACCGGCGCCTACGACCAGCGCTCCCCGCGCTACCTCGCGGCCCTCGGCCTCCTGCTCCTGCGCGGCGTCACAGCCGCCAGCAGCGGCGGCGACCGCTCCGCCACTAAGGACTTCCTCACCGAGGCACAGGACGTCGCCCGCTACGTCGATCTCGACCGCCCCGACGCCTGGGCGAACTTCAGCCCCACCAACGTCGCCCTCCACGCAGTCAGTGCCGCTGTCACCTTCGGCGACGCAGGCGTGGCCCTGGAGGCGGCCGGTCCCCTCATGCGACGCCACATCCCGGTCCCCGAGCGACGGGCCGCCCTATGGGTCGAGGCGGCTCGCGCCTACAGTCAGCAGGGGAGGCTGGCCGACGGCTACCAGGCCCTGCGGATCGCGGAGAGCTGCGCGGCGCAGGACATCCGCCGGCCTGCCGTACGGGAACTGGTCGCCGACATGGCAGCCCGTGACCGCCGCCGCGCCCTGCCCGAACTGCACCACTTCAGCCGACAGCTGGGAGTACCCGCGTGAGTGACCAGCCCGACCAGCCGAAGAAGCCGTTCCTGTACGTCGTCGTCTGCGCGGCCGGGATCGCGGGCGATGTCGGCAAGCTGATCACTGCCGCACAGGAGCGGCACTGGGACGTCGGTGTCGTCGCCACTCCGCAAGCGCTCGGCTTCATAGACGTCCAGGCGATCGGGGCTCAGACGGGCTATCCGATCCGTTCCGCCTGGCGCACTCCGGGCGAGCCCCGGCCGCTGCCACCCGCCGATGCCATCGCGGTCGCCCCGGCCACGTTCAACACGATCAACAAGTGGGCCGCCGGGATCTCCGACACCCTGGCGGTGGGCATCCTGTGCGAGGCGTACGGCTTCGGCATTCCCACCGCAGCCCTCCCATACCTGAATTCCGCCCAGGCTGCCCACCCCGCGTACCGGCAGAGCCTGGACCGGTTGCGCGAGATGGGCGTCCTGATCGGGGCGTATGAACCTCACCAGCCCAAAGCCGGTGGTGGGGCGGACCGCTTCCGCTGGGAGGAGGCGCTGGAACTGCTCACCCCAGAGGTGTCGAGGCCGGAGTGATCACCGTCGCCGGGGTCGGTTCACCACCTGGTGGGCGACGGCGGCCGTGGCGGGGACCGGAGCGGGCGCGGTCCGAGGACGCTGGGACCGAGGTGCGGACGCGGGCGGAGTGACGTAGCCGAGGTGGTGCAGTCGCCAGACGAGGACGTCGCTGACCGAGTCTGCGCTGTCCAGTTCGCGTTGTGCGGCGGCCTTGGTCAGCAGCGTGGCGGTGTCGTGGCCGGCGCGGTCGGCCTGGTCGAGCATCGCGGTCAGCGCGTCCCAGCCGGGTTCGGCCTGGAGTCGGTCGGCGAGGTGGGGGACAGCGGTGCGGACCGTGTGGGTGTGCCGCTGCTGGGTCTGGGTGGGAAGGCGCCGGCCGTAAGTGCGCAGGGTGGCCAACGGTGTTGCGGTGGTCGCCTGGTAGGCGGCGCGCAGGTGATCGGCGGTGCGCTGGGCGGCCTCGGCCTGCTGGGCGTGGCTGCGGGCGGCGTGCCAGCGGGCAGCGGCGATGACGGCCAGGATCATGACGTCGAGGACCAGTGCGGTGGCGGCGCCGTCCTGGCCGCGTCCGAGGGCGGGCCCGGAGTGGACGATCTGGTTGGCCGCGCGGCGCAGGGCGTATATCTCCTCATCCTTGGCGCGGGTGTGGGAGCGGGTGGCGCGCTCGAAATGGCGCGCTGCTTCTCGCAGTTCGGCTCGCATGGATCCGGGGGTCGTCTGGGCGAGGGCGTCAAGGACCTCACCGACCCCGATGAGCTGGGCCGCTGCCGTGCCGTCGTCGTGGGATGTCATCGAGGCCAGGGCCGTTTCGGTCGCTTCGGCGGCGAAGTGGCGGGCACGCGCCGGAGCCGAGGCGCCGCTGTGTTCCAGGGCCTCGGGAGGCTCTGGCATGTCGGCGGTGGCCGCGAACCGTTTGCGGATCCGAGGCAGGGAGAGGTCTGGTGCGAGCTCCGATCCGGAGTACCAGACGGGCTCCTTGTCGCCGTTGCGGTCGCCGACCTTGGCCACCTTGTAGCCGAGCGCGTCGCCGGAGGGCGCGAGGCGCTTGTTGATGCGTACGCCTTCGGCGGCGAGCCGGTCGAAGAGCTCGGCTTCGTTCGCTGCGCCGGCCAGGGCGCGGCGGACGTGTTCACGCAGCAGCTCACGTGAGGCGGCTTTCTGACCAAGGCGCTCGGCCTTATGACGCTCGGCCCTGGAGGGCTGCTTGGCAGCAGTGCCGTCCTCGGGGGCGACGCGACGCAGCCCGTAGTCGGCTTCGATGCTGCGGCACTCCGTCTGGGCACGGCGGGCTTCCTTGTGCCGACGGGGGCGGCGCCCGTCGTCGCGGACGAGGGTGGCGATGATGTGGATGTGGTCGTCGGCGTGCCGCACGGCCGCCCACCGGCATGCCCTCTCGTCACCATCCGGTGCGATGCCAGTGGCGGCGACCATGCGGCGGGCGATGGCCGCCCAGTCCTCATCCGACAGGATCGGGTCCTCGGGAGCGGTGCGCACGGACAGGTGCCAGACGGGCTTGTCCGGGCGGCGCTGTTTGGGGAGGGCGTTGAGGGGCTGGTCGAGCAGCTGCTGCAGCTGCTCGAAGGTGGCCTGTGGGTTGCGGCCGGGGTCGGGGGTGAGCGGGTCGAAGGCGGCGACCAGGTGCGGGTCGATGTGCTCTTCGCGGGTGCCGGGACCGTAGAGGTAGCGGATCAGACCGCTCGTCTTGCTGCCCTGCTTGTGGATGCTGGGGATCACGCGGCGGCCTTGCCGTCGTGGTGGCGGGAGACGGTGTCGGCGGCGGCTTCCGTGCGGCGGGCCGCGCGGGTGACGGCGTCGAGTATCTGGTCGAGCTGCGGAGCATCGGCACCGGAGTTGAGGGCCTTGGCAACCTGGTTGAGAAGTCCGCCGATGCGGCCGAGGTAGCGGCGGGCGGCGAACAGCTCCTCGACGATCTCTCGCTCGGTGGCGATGTCTGCGGCGGTGCGGTCCAGGTCGCGGGCGGCCTTGAGCGCGCAGTGGGCGAGAAACCCGGCGACGGTCATCTGGCAGCGCTTGGCAGCGGTTTTGAGGAGGCTGTACTCGGCGGGGTTCATGCGGCAGCTGGGCTGGTGCTCGCGCAGCTTCGGTTCGCGGGGACGTTGGCGCACGGACGACAGGGGCTTCGGCACTTCCCCCTGACTGGTCTGCGGTCCGCCCTCGGTCGCAGCCTCTCCCTTCGGCGCCCCCTGGTGCCGAGGAGTCCCCGCCACCTCAGGGGCGGGGTTTCCGGGAGCATTGCTCCCGGTACAACTTGCTCCGCCTGGGGCAGGGGTGTGGGCCTGTGTGGGGTCGTGGTGGGTGAGGCTATCGGGGTTCGGGGTGTGCATGTGGGGTGGTTCTCCGTTGGGCGGGGCTGGGGTGGGGATGAGCCGGTCCGCTGGCGGGCTGGTGGACGGACCGGCGAGGGGGGCCATGGCCGGAGCGGCGCCTGTGGGCGAGGACCGTGCCGGTCGCTGGGCAGAGGGTCGGCTGGTCCGCGAGGGCGGACGGGTGGGGTGACCGGATATCCGGTCAGGCGGTGCGGTCGTGGTCCGCGGGCTGGTCGGCCTCGGTCCGCAGGCGGTTCATGAGTTCGGTGAGGCGGCCTTCGGCGATGGTCAGTCCTGCCTTGCGGACTGCGTCGCGGACCACGGCGCGGGAGGACC
Organism: Streptomyces sp. NPDC048197; assembly: GCF_043202395.1. Taxonomy (NCBI): domain Bacteria; kingdom Bacillati; phylum Actinomycetota; class Actinomycetes; order Kitasatosporales; family Streptomycetaceae; genus Streptomyces; species Streptomyces sp. NPDC048197. The sequence continues at coordinate 90,569 of NZ_JBIDAJ010000022.1, read as the reverse complement.
TTCCGTGGGCGTCGGTGGCCTTGCGTGCGATGTCGAGCAGTACGTTCATTTCCGCGCCTGGGGGCCGTCCGTAGCGGCGGCCGACCGTGGCCTCCGGGAGAGGGCGTTGCTCGGGATCGTCGGCCTCGTCCTGGGGTTCCGGGTGGGGGCGGCCGGTTTCCGTGCAGTCGCGTGGGTGTGGTCCCGGTTCCGTGCAGTCGAGCGCCGGGGGTTCCGATTGCGGGGTGTGGCGGGCGATGAGGATGTACAGGTGGACGGCTCCGGCGAGGGCGAGTGGGGCGAGGGTGGAGAGCACGCCGACGGTCAGGTCGCCGAGGCGCAGACCCGGTCCCAGGTCCTGCTGGTTGAGGCGCACGGCGTGGAGGGCGTTGGCCCAAATGCTGGCGGTGGTGGCGGTGCCGAAGAGGGCCCAGACGTAGAGCCGTGAGCGGAAGGGGGCGGTGCGCAGGATGATCAGGGCGCGGACGCCGTAGGCGATGAAGCCGTCGATGACGAGGGGGAAGAGGTAGGTCAGCAGTCGGCGGATGTGGATGGCGGTGGCCATCTGCTGCAGGGCGTCGTAGGACAGGGCGCAGCCTGCGGCGCCGAGGGTGGTGATGGCGGCGCGGTCCCAGGCGGTGGCGCGGCGTTCATCAACAGCCTGCGGCGTGGGATTTGGGGCAGGGGTGGCCAGGGCGGGGTGTGTCATACGGGGTCTCCGGGGAGTCCGCCGCACCAGTGGGCGGCCTGGTGTAGGCGGAGAAGGGTTGCGGGGCGAGGACGCAGGCGCGAGGGCCTAGGCGGAGTGCCTTCTGCGGTCGGTGCCGTTGAGGAGGACGCGTTGGGTCATCTCGGCCAGGCGGGAGGCGACGCGGTCGCCGACGGCTTCGCGCAGCTCGGCGATGGGCAGGTTGGTGGTGACCAGAGTGGGGAGCATCTCGTTGTAGCGGCGGTTGATCAGCCGGTACGTCAGCTCCTCGGTCCACTCGCTGGTCTTGGCCGCGCCGAGGTCGTCGAGGATCAGCAGCGGGCAGCGCCCCAGGGACCACAGCGTGCGTTCGGGGTCGTGGCCTTGGCGGGGGCGCAGGCTGGCGTAGAGGTCGGCTGCGGTGGTGGCTTCCCAGCGCAGCCGGACGCCTGCGGCCAGAAGCGAGCGCACCGCGCCGTACGCCTGGTGGGTCTTGCCGGTGCCGGTGGGGCCGACGATCAGCAGCGACGGGCCCTCCGCGATGCCGGGCGCCCCACCAGGCCCCTTGCGCCCGGTGCGGGCGATCTCGTCCACCAGGCGGTGATCTGCGGGTGGTCGGCCAGGGCGCGCCGGTAGCGGGCGGGGATGCGGGCGTCGGCCAGCTCCAGCGCGGTGACCGGCTCGCTCGGCGGCTCCTTGGCCGTAGCCGCATCGGGGTCGATGCCTCGGTCGCTGAGGATCGCGTGGAGCCGGTCGGCCAGGGCACCGGCGCGCTGCGGCTCGCGGGTGGCGGTGGCGGTGGCGACTGCGGTCACAGCTCACCCCCGTAGGCGGCCTCAACGTCGGTGGGATTGGTCCAGGGCCGGTGCGCCGCACGAGACGCGGGCGGCGTGGCGTTCATGGCCTCGTTGACGAGGCTCGGCAGCACGCTGGGGCTCAGACCCTTGGTGCGCAGGCGCTCCATCCCGGCGCGGATGTGGGCGGGCGCGATGCCCTCGCCGAGGAGTTGGTTGACCTCGCGTCCGAGATGGCCGAGGACCTTCTCGGGCGGTCGGTGGGCGCACGCGGCGACGAATTCCCCGATCAGCTGCTTGGCCGAGACGGTGTCCGGCGCGGGGCCGCTTGCGGCCCCCACAGGTACTGATCCTAGATCCAGGATCCTAGGTCCTAGATCCGGACCATGAGGGCTCACTGAGGGCTCGGTGAGTCCTCCCTGAGCCCTCGTGGAGGGCTTACGGAATCCGTCCTGACCTGCGGATTCGTCACGTGTCATGGAAGGCTCGCGCATTTCACGGGAGGCTTCGGTGAGCCCTCCGTGAGGTGTCACGGAGGACGACTTGACGGCTCCCTGCGACGCCCGTGCGGGCTCACTGCGCGGTGCCCCATCGTGGTGCGGGCAGGCGGGGTGCCGGACGCCGCTGGGCCGGTTGATCTTCTGGTGGCGGCGCCAGGTGACGATGTGCAGGTACCGCTTGCCGTCCTCGCCCTCGTACCGGCAGATCAGACCAGCGCCGGCGAGCTGGGTCAGGTCGTCCTCGACGCCCACGGGGCCGTGCTCGGGGCGCAGCGACCACAGCAGTCCGGCGATGACGGCGGCCTGGTCGCGGAAGCGGCCGTGGTCGTCGGCCTGGGTGAGCAGGCCGAAGAAGGTGCGCTCGGCGGCGAGGGACACCTGGGCGAGGGACTCGGAAGCGAAAGCTTCCGGCTTGATGGTGCGTATGCGCGCCATGCCTATCGCCCCGCCTTCGAGGACGGGCGACAGAACGGGGGTGCGGGGGAGGTACGCGGACACGTACTCTGAGGCATAGAGCTCCTCACACGGCAGGCCATCGAGGCGGCAACCTCGGCCTGGCCGGTAGATCGTTCAGGGATGGGCGGTGGTGGGGACTTCGCTTCGGCCCCGGTGCATGCGCACCGGGGCTTCTTGCGTTCCTGGGCCCGCGGTGGGCTCAGGTCCTGCGTTAAGTGTACCACCCATATTGCCGATTGCAGGACGATGCTGCGTATCGCAGAACTCCATGCTACTCTTTTCGTACTGCAAATCGCAGTGGGCTGCTACGTATCGAAGGAGGGGTGCCCGTGGAGAGCGACGAGGAGTCGGCCGATCTTCCGGTGTTCCGGGGCGAGGAGAACGCCGCGGTCCGGATCAAGCTGGAGCGCGAAGCCCGCGGCTGGGGCACGAACGCCCTCTCGGACCGGATGAGGGAGGCCGACTACGAGATGAACCCGTCCGCCGTGTGGCGCATCGAGAACCGCAAGCGGCGGCTCAACCTCAATGAGGCCATCGGCTTCGCCGAGGTCTTCGGCATCTCCCTCGAAAGCCTCATCGGCCCCCCGAAGATGGCCCAGCACGCCCGCGCCATGGAGCTCGTGGAGCAGATCAGACGCGCCTTCCGCGAGACCCAGCGGGCCAACCTGGCCTTCAGCCAGGCCAGAGACGCCCTCGACCACTACCTCGACGAGCACCCCGACATCTACGAGGAGGTCGACGCTGCCGTGAAGCAGGCCATCGCCGAGGAGATCACCGGCGACCCGGACTCCCCCTGGCACTTCATGAAGCACGGCGTACGACCACGGCCCAGCCGGAAGACGGACACCCCCGACGCCGAGTCCGACGGCTAACGCCCTCCTCCACCGGGTGTTTCAGCCGCCGCACGCCCGGCTCTTGCCACCACCGCCCATCCCATGATCACCGGCCTGGCCGGGGTTGCCGCCCCGCGCCTGCCAGATGAGGACCACCCTTGCACCGCCCCGCAATACCCCCTGCCCAGATTTCGTCCTCGCGTGCGCCGGGGGAGGTGAACCACCACACCGACCCCCTGCTGAGCGTGCCCGAGGTCGCCGAGCTCCTGGGCACCAGCGAGCGCTTTCCGCGTCGGCTGATCGCCGAGCGACGGATCCGCTACGTCAAGGTCGGCCGCTACGTCCGCATCCCGCAAAGTGCGCTCGACGCGTACATCGCGGCCCGCACCGTAGAGCCGGTGCGCCCGCCCCGCTCCCGCTCCGGCTACCGGCTGGCGGTCTGATGGCCCGCAAGCGCAAGCCGCAGCGGCGGCGTTACGGATCTGTCCGTCGGCTCCCCTCGGGACGCTGGCAAGCCCGCTATCCGGACGCGAGCGGAGAACTGCGCGCGGCGCCGGAGACGTTCGAGACCAAGACGGACGCGGAGATCTGGCTCACCCAGACCGAGGCGGACCAGACGCGCGGCGACTGGATCGCCCCGAATGCCGGCGCGGTCAACTTTCTTGCCTACGCCACGAAGTGGATCGACGAACGGGGACTCGCCGCGACTACGGACGAGCTGTACCGCAGGCTGCTCCGCCTGCACCTGGAGCCCACCCTCGGCGCACTGCTCGTGAACGAGATCAGCCCGTCGAAGGTGCGGTCCTGGCGGGCCGAGCGTCTTACGGCCACCGGCGCGACCACGGTCGCCAAGTCCTACCGCCTGCTCAAGGCGATCATGGAGACCGCGGTCGATGACGAGCTGATCCGCCGCAACCCGTGCCGCATCAGGGGTGCGGGCAGGGAGGAGGCCGACGAGCGTCCGATCGCCACCATCGAGCAGGTCTTCGACCTCGCCGACGCCATCGGCCTGCGCTGGCGGCTGATGATCCTCCTCGGCGCGTTCGCCTCGATGCGCCCGGAGGAACTGGCCGAGCTGCGGCGCAAGGACATCGACTGGGACGAGGGGGCGGTCTGGGTCAAGCGTGCCGCACCGGAGCTGACCACGGGTCGCCGGGTGCTCGGTGACCCGAAGTCCCGTGCGGGCAAACGGGAGATCGTGCTGCCCCAGTTCGTGCTCACCGACCTCCGCCAGCACCTGGAGTGGTTCGCCGAGCCTGGCCCGGAGGGCCTGGTCTTCGTCGGTGAACGCGGGGCACCGTTCCGCCGGTCCACCTTCGGGCGCAAGTACCGCAAGGCGCGGACGAAGGTGGGCCTGCCTGACGACTTCCGCTTCTACGACCTGCGGGGCACTGGCAACACCCTGGCCGCCGACACCGGCGCCAAGCTGAAGGACTTGATGGTCCGCGCCGGCCATTCCAGCGAGCGGGCCCAGCTGATCTACCAGCACTCCAAGAAGCGGCATCAGCGCAAGATCGCCTCTGCCATGGACGCCGACGTACGCCGTCAGCGTGAGGAGGCGGTCGAGCGCGGGGAGCAGGCTGGGGAATTGGCCACCGTCCATCGCCTCATCGTGCGCGGCAGCGCCTCCGAGGTGCCGGAGGAGGTGGCCGACGCGGCCGAGCAATGAGGGGTGCGACCGGCGGCAAGGGGCCGGGCCGACTATCTGTCGGTCCGGCCCTCGCCGTACCCGCTTCTCTAGCCGGTCTTGATCGAAGGCGGTCTTGGGCCGACGCGGCTTTCCCTGTATGTACTGACACGAGAGCCGAACTGGCCAGTGGCAAGTTCATCCGGAGGGGGACTCGTGGCGATCAAGATCCTGCCTGTGGCGGAGACGCAAGCCGAGTTAATCGATGCGGCCGTGGCCTTGGGCGACCGCTACACGAAGACGCTGGGGTTGCTCACGCCGCCCGCGTATCGCAAGCACGCGAGCGACGGCGGGCTGCTCGTCGCAGTCGACGACGGCGAGGTGGTCGGGTACGCGCTGTTCGGGCTCCCGAAGCGGAGCCCGCATGTGCGGCTCGCGCATCTGTGTATTGCGGAGGAGCACCGCGGGAGGGGTGTGGCGCGGCTGCTGGTGGAAGAGATACGGCGTCGGCACCGGGATCGGCTGGGAGTCAAGGCGAAGTGTCGTCGTGACTATGGGCTCAGCGATATGTGGACGAGCCTGGGCTTCGTCCCGCAAGGGGAGGCGCGTGGGCGCGGACAGGACGGGGAGACCCTCGACGGCTGGTGGTTGGACCATGGCCACCCCGACCTCTTCGCCGACGTGCAAAGCGAAGCGCTGCTGGTCGTAGCCGTGGACCACGGCGTATTCGCCGATTTGCGGGGGCGGACACCTGGGAGCGAAGCGGCACAGTCACAGGCCCTTGAGGCCGGCTGGTTGGCGGACCTCATCGAGTTCGCCTTCACCCCGCAACTTCTGCACGACCTGCGAGACATCGCCGACACGGCAGAGCGCAAGCACCAGAGGGCCGCCTCGCACGGGTTGCGTCGGGTCACTCCAGACACAGACGCAGTAGCCGTACGGAGCCGCGAGCTGCTGCAGGCGGCTCGGGCGGCAGAGATCCACGACTCCCCGGACGACTCCCGGCTGCTGCGACGCCTGCAGTACGTGGCCGAGACCTCATGCGCCGGCCTGCAGGTCCTTGTGACCCGCGATCCACTGCTGGTGCAGCTGGCCGATGTCGCCTGGAACGTTGCCAGGGTCAAGGTGGTGGCACCGTCGGCGGTGACACTGCATGTGGACGAGTTGCGACAGGCACAGATGTACCGGCCTGCCGACCTCATGGGCACAGAATTCCGCACCAGTGAGGTGGCACCGGGGGCAGAGGCCGAACTCGTCGCGTTCTTCGACCAGTCAGGAGACGACGGAGGTTCGGCGTTCGCCAGGCGGCTGGAAGCCTTGGCCGCGTACACGGTCATATGGAACCGCGAGCTGCTTCGTGATGGCCAGGGTCGTCCGGTTGCTCTCTACGTGTGGGCTATGGACGGACGGGCACTGACGGTGCCCGTGCTGAGGACCTCAGCGCACCCTCTGGAGGAGACGCTCGCGCGGCAGATGCTGTTCTCGCTGAAGCGTCTGGGGCGGGACTGCGGCGCTCAAGTCATACGCGTCACGGATCCCTTCCCATCGCCCGCCGCCAAGGCAGCCGCGGGCGACGACGGCTTCTTCGAGCACGATGGCGGGCTGGCGGCCCTGCTGGTCGATGTCTGCGGGACCGCCCAAGAGGTGGCAGCCGTCGCCGGTGAGGCGGCCCGCGAGCTGGGCCGTGAGGAGACGGCACTTGAGGCCGGATTGCCGGCCGAGGTGGCCGGCGTCGTCGAGCGCGCCTGGTGGCCGGCGAAGGTCATGGACTCCTTGATGCCGTCCTTCCTCGTGCCCATCGAACCCCGCTGGTCCACCGAGCTGTTCAACGTCCCCGCGACGCTGCTGCCACGCCCCGACGAACTGGGAATCAGCAGGGAACACATCTACTACCGCTCTTCCGGGCGCCGCGGCGAGAGCGTCCCTGCGCGCTTGCTCTGGTACGTCAGCAGGGGCTCCTCCTACGAGGAGGGTCAAATGGTCATAGGCTGCTCGCAGTTGGAAGAGGTGGTGATCGACGCGCCGGATGCCCTGCACTCGAAATTCGAACACCTGGGCGTATATGGTCGGGGGCAGGTACGCGCCATCGCTCGCGGCGATGCTTCGGGCCGCGCGATGGCCCTGAGGTTCTCGGACACCGAGGTCTTTCCGAGGGCGGTACCGCTGCGGCGATTGAAGTCACTGGCCAAGAGCCTGGAACTACAGTTCTCGCTGATGTCGCTGTCGAAGATCAGCAACAGCCTGTTCCAGGCGGTCTACGAAGAGGGACACCGAAAGACGTGAACGATCTGGACCGCGCCATGCTGCTGTCCGTGCATCCTCGCTTCGCCACCGCGATCCTGGCGGGCAGTAAAACGGTCGAGGTGCGCCGTCAGCGCGTCGCCGCGCCACCCGGCACCACCGTCGTCCTCTATGCCACCGCCCCCACGATGGCCCTGGTGGGACTGGCACGTATCGCGGCGGTCAGCGTCGGCTCACCACGGGAGGTGTGGCGCGCCCATCGGTCCCAAACCGGCATCAGTCGACGGGAGTTCGACGAGTACATGAGCGGCGCCACTCAGGCCAGCGGACTCACCCTCGAAGAGGCGCAGCCCTTCGAGGAGCCTGTGCCGCTCGGTGCCCTGCGTGCCGCGGGGTCCTTCCATCCGCCACAGAGCTACCGGTATCTCACGGGTGAAGCGCTGAGGCAGGTCGCCGAAGCTTCGCCGGCCGCCGGCGCGGTCCTCAATGGAATCCTGGGGGAAGCCGTACCAGCGTAGGTTCTGCGCGGATGAGGGGCCTCGGACTGTCAACCTCTTGGTCTGAGTCCACAGCGCCTCCGAGTCAGCCGAGCGGCAACGAGGTGGATGACCAGGGCCGGGTCGACGAGAAGTCGGCCCGGCCCTGGTGGTACGAGCCTCAGTCATGGCGATGCCGGGGAGTGTTCGCAAGTGCATCGTTGCGGGCCACTCAGTCCTTTGTGGCGCAGGTCACAAAAATTGCGTCTCGCGATTCGAGATGACGTCTGATCAGATCGCTGGGGAGGGGGTTGCCGACATCAATTCGGTGCGGTAATCGGTACGTTGTGGCATGCGAATGGCACGCGCCTCAAAAATGGTCTAGACAACAAACAAGCCCCAGGCCACTGACCTGGGGCTGAACTATGGAGCGGGTGACGGGAATCGAACCCGCGCTCTGAGCTTGGGAATCAATGGCGCGTGAGTGATCCAAAGGGTTCTGACCTGCGGTTTTTTGCCTCAAAAGCCTCCTTCTGGACTGCTCTTGCTCGCCGCTTCTGACCGCTGTTTACCGCCTTTAAGGGCACGGTTAGGGCACGCTCTTGGCGGTGAGGCTCTTGTGTGTCCCGAGTCGACGCGAACGCAACCGACGTACTGGCATCGATGATCTGCCATCGCTCGGGATTGCATCCGCAAGCAGTCAACCGGACCAGGTCGCGCTCTCAGACAGCCGACATCAACCAAGCAGCCTTCTACCTGGGCACGGCTTTGCCGCATCGTCAGTTGCTGCCGTCCGCCAGCGACCGCTGGCGACGTGTCTCCGCGGCTTTAAGAAGTCGTCTCATTTGGTGAGTCTGCGAAAGCAGATGAGGGTGCAGGCGATGCTTGTGAAGGCTAGGAAGTGCTCGGCTTTGCGTTCGTAGCGTCGGTGGAGACGGCGGCAGCCAGCGAGCCAGGCCATGGTGCGTTCGATGGTCCAGCGGTGACGGCCCAGTCGCTGGGAGGTCTCGATGCCCTTGCGTGCGATGCGGTGGGTGATGCCCCGGCTGCGTAACCATCGCCGCAGGCGGTCGTAGTCGTAGCCCTTGTCGGCGTGAAGCTTGGCCGGTCGGCGACGCCGTGGTCCGCAGCGGGAACGGATGGGCGGGATACCGCGGACGAGTGGTTCGAGGGCCTGGCTGTCGTGAAGGTTGGCTCCGGAGATGCCGATCGAGAGGGGCAGTCCCGACCGCTCCGTGATCAAGTGAATCTTTGAGCCCTTCTTGCCCCGATCCACAGGATTCGGACCTGTCAGGTCCCCCCTTTGAGGGCCCGCATGTTCACCGAGTCGATCGCACACCGCGACCAGTCCAACTCACCGCGGGAGCCGAGCTCGTCCAGGACCAAGCGGTGGAGTTTGGCCCACACCCGGGCCTTGCTCCACTCGCTGAATCTCCGGTGGGCCGTCGACCCGGACGGCCCGAACGACGAAGGCAGCTGTCGCCAGGTGCAGCCGTACGTCGCCACGAAGATGATCGCAGCCAGCACTTCCCGATCCCCATACCTCCGTCGGCCGCCGCCTTGTGGCCTCGTCGGAGCTGGCGGCACCACGCGTCGAAACAGCTTCCACAACTCATCCGGCACCAAGCGCAGCACAGCCACCAAACCACCGTCTCCCCATCCAACACACTGAAACTCAGCGGCCGAGGCGGCCCCGAACCATCCCGACCATGGCGCTGACTTCGGGCAGTCGCATGAGGTGAGCGATGGCCATGAAGACACCGATCAGGACGCTCCCGCCGGCGAGCAGCGCTACGAGCGAGCCCGGGACGCCACTACCGAGGGCTTTGGTGACCGCGTAAACCACGCTTCCGCCGGCCACAGCAGCAGGAGTAGCGGCTGCGACAAGACGAGCGTAGGTACGCAGGACGCGAGAGCCATCCAGGTCGCCGCCCAGGCTCTTGCGCAGTCGACGCCAGGCAACTCCCACACCCACCGCGTAGGCCAGACCGTAAGAGGCGGCCATACCAGCAACGGCCCAGCGGGGGCTGAGAAAGGCGAAGCACAGTCCGGAAGCGACGGCGTTGACCATCGCGACGATGACGGTGTTGAAGAAGGGCGTGCGCGTGTCCTCGTAGGCGTAGAAGCCGCGCAGTACGACGTATTGCACCGAGTAGGGAATGAGTCCCAGGCCGAAGGCCATCAGGACGTAGCCAATGCCGCGGGCGCCCTCGGCCCCGGAGCCGGCATAGAGCAGCGTGGCCATCGGTACGCCCAGCGCCAGGAAGGCGAAGGCGCAGGGCACGATGGCGACGGCCGAGGTTCGTAGGCCGTAGGAGATGTCGTCACGGACCGCTGCTGAGTCCCCGTCCTGGGCCGCGCGGGAGATCCGCGGCAGTACGGCGGTCATCACGGACACGGTGATGATGGCTTGCGGCATCTGCCACAACAGCAGGGCGTAGTTGTAGGCGGTGATGCCGGAGCCAGTGTGCCCAGACTGTTCGGCGAGGGAGCCCGCCTTGGTGGCGAGCTGGGTGACGACGATCAAGCCGAGCTGGTTGGCAAGAACGAACAGGAGCGTCCACTTGGCCAGGCCCAGGGCCTTACCGAGGCCCTGCCCCCGGAAGTCGAAGCGCAATCGCAGTCGGAAGCCGGCATCGCGCAGGTACGGGAGCATGGCGAGCGCCTGGACGGTGAGGCCGAGCAGGGTGCCGAGCCCAAGGAGCCGTACCCCGTCCGGGGTGACGGTTGAGGGGCTGACGCCGGAGTCGATGAAGGCGCCGAAGGCCCAGATGAAACTGCCGAAGGACGCGATGATCACAAGGTTGTTGAGAACCGGGGTCCACATCATCGCGCCGAAGCGGCCCCTGGCGTTGAGGATCTGTCCGAGCACCACATGGACACCCATGAAGAACATGGTCGGCAGGCAGTACCTGGCGAAGGCCACCGTGACGGCCATCCGTTGCGGATCGGTGGCGATGTCCGGCGACATCATGCGCACCAGGAGCGGAGCGGTCAGCACGCACACTGCCGTGATGCCCGCCAGGACGATCACGATCAGTGTGAGCAGACGGTTGGCGTATGCCTCGCCACCGTCGTCGTCCTTCTTCATGGCCCGCACGAGTTGCGGAACGAAGACCGCGTTCAGTGCGCCGCCGCCGACCAGGACGTAGATCATCGTGGGCAGGACGTTGGCGACCTGGTAGGAGTCGTTGAGCGTGCCGACTCCGATTGCCGCAGCCATGACCAGGGTGCGCAGAAAGCCCGTGATACGAGAGACGATCGTGCCCGCTGCCATCACGGCGCTGGACTTCATCAAGCCCGAAGAGTCCCGGGCTCGTTGCCGCTCCGGGCTCGGCTCGGGAGCATCAAGCGTGGCTAAGCTGCTCGGCCCAGGCTCATGGGGAGGCTCGGTCGCGTGCATGTTGGCAGCAGGTGGACGCAGTCGCACCGTGTCGTCCGCCGGGTAGCTGGTCTCTGGCCCCCAGCCGTCGTTCTGGTCGTACGGCGCCCTCATGCCTGCCCCACCTTGTCAGCCCCAGCCCATCAAATGTCCGACGATGTTTCGACGGGACACTCTTTCACCTGGCTCCTGACGACCCAACATTTCACCTGGTGAGCGCAGTGTAGGGACACCATTACAGATGGCGGGACAGCGAAGGGCCCGCCGTGCCAGGAGCCGAACATGCAGCTCTTGGGGCAACGATGGAGGCAGACTCCAGTGCGCATCGAGCGTGTCTGCACCTACACATCGGACCGGTGTCCTTCTCACTGTCCACCGGCCAATTGAGACGGCCTCTTAAGGCCGCCATTGGAAATCAGTCATCAGCAATGTGGCGAGCGATCATGAAATCCATAGCCTGGTCATCCGCGGTGGCTGAGCTGCGTACGTACGAGCAGACGATGCATGTCCCGCCGCCGACGCCGAGCCCGAAGTCATCCATGCCTGTGACACGAAGGGCCTCGTACGAGCAGACGGGGCATTCGTCTAGTCCGAAATCGATGAGACGCTCCTTCGGGTCCGTCGGCAGGTACTCGATGGCGCCGCTTGCCCGCCGTTCAGCTTCGGCCTCCCCGATAAGGTGCAAGTAGTCTGCAGCCCGTTGCTGTTCGTAGCGATCCCGGATCTGGTCCTTGACCCATTCGGAGTCCTGGCGGGCTTCGGATAGCCGGCGCAGGCTGATGTGGTCATCGAGTTTTATCAAGGCGTCAACGTGGGCTTCAGTAAGGGCTCCGATGCCGCGTGCATGGCGCACCGGTTGCGTCTGGTCAAGCGCATCCAAGAGGACCTCGACTCCGATCGTCACGTCGAACGATGGCGGATCTTCGTCTTCCCCCCCAGAAGGGGGTGCCTGACCAAACTTTCTTGTCCGGGATCGTGCGAACTCCCGGCGTGCTCTCGGCGAGGTGAGTCCTTATGACTGACAGTAGCCCACTAGCAGCTTTCATCCGTCTGTCGCCGTTCTTCTGCACAGTCGCCTCCTCACCTGGCCATTCATGCGCAACGATGGCGGCCAGTCCGTTTGTTAGAGCCTGGTCGAAGACGCCGCCAGCGCCGGGCACCTGAGAGTCCTGTTCCAGGATGGCTGCGCACCTGCCGTACTGTTCCGCTCTTTCTGCCTGCATCGCGCCATGGTTGCAGTCGAGGTGTGGATTGTCGGCATGCGGTTGGGGCCAATGCTGAGTCGCGTTGGCCCCGGTGGCGGTACACCTGAGGGGATAGCGCAACCTAGCCCCGGCTCATCAGGCGGGCGGTGCGCTACTGGACGAGGCGGAGCACTGGCCTCTGCTCCTGGACGCCCAACAGGTCCCGAACTCGCTTATTGGTCCACGCCAGTTCATGCGCCAGCTGGGAAACCGAGAGCCCCGCTTCCTTGGACGCTAGATCGAAGGCTTGTCCGAGCAGCGAAGGCTGTTCGCCGGAGAAGTTCGAGACTGATTCCGCGGTGAAGCCGGGCTGGCCGTCGAGAGCGCGCAGGCGCTGGTACGTTCTGCTCGCGGTGGCGTCGGAGATCAGCCCCAGCTCGCGGCAGCGGTAGACGAGCGAGTGGAGGGACACGCCCCATACCCCTCTGAGCTCGGCCAGCCGCGCAAAATCCATTCGCTTGGGCAGGAGGGGCAGGATGCTGGACTGAGGGGTCAGGAACTCGGCAGCGAAGGCGTCGGCCTCCTTTTCCTGGCGGCTGTCACCGGTGGCGTCACTGTGAAGCACAAGGTGGCCGAGTTCGTGGGCGGCCGTGAACCGGTGCCGGTAGATGTCGTCTGCCCGGTTGGCGGTCAGAACGACGAGCGGCCGCGCGGCCCGGGTGGAGAAGGCGTCCACGCTCGCAGCGGAAGGATCACTGGCAGGCGGTGTCACCACCACGATCCCGTGGGACTCCATCCGCCTCACCAGGTGCGTGACGGGGCCGTCACCGAGACCCCAGCGCCTGCGCAGCTCACGGGCGGCAGATGCGGGGTCGGTGGACAGCTCCTCACCGGGGTGGACCTCCCCGCCCGCGAAGCCGGGTAGATCGGCAAGGGGCAACTGGATCCGCTGCTCCAGAGCGTACGTGAGCTCCCAGATCTGCTCGGCGAAGGCGAGCGCGCGCTCTCGCTGGGACTTCGGCGTGCTGCGCAGGCTTCGGAAGTGCGCCATCGAAGCGTCGAGGCGGTTGGCCGGTCTTCCCAGCAGGAAGAACGTCATCGGGACCCCGAGGATCTCGGCGAGGCGGGGGATCAAGTCGGGTCGAGGCTTCGAGACGCCCGTCTCGTACTGGCCCACGGCGGCAGGCGTCACCCCGAGCTGTGCCGCCACATCCTTCTTGGTCATCTCCGCCAGCCGACGGGCTTGTGTCAGCCGGGTGGGGTCGAAGCCGTCGGAAATGGCACGTGGCGTGGCGCCTCGTTCTTCCGTACCGGGAATGAGGTCTTGCTTAATGGGTCGCATCGTCTTCGCTGGTTTGGTCCTCGACGGGTTCTGCCTCGGTCTGAGCGGGCACGTGCCGCGCCTGGTCCGAGGCGGTACGCGAGGACAGCGTAAGGGTGGGTTCGGTTCCGTCGGCGAAGCTGGTGTGTGCCGTGATCGGGTGCGGAACGGTGGTCAACCGCGGCGTGTACGAGGTGATCGCCTGCGGCAGGTGGAGCGGCTCGGGATCGGTGGACCACTCCAGCTGCCGGTTCATCCCGAGCGCCGCAATGCCCCAGTAAGCCTCCAGCAGCTCGGAGCCGTTGCAGGCGAAGGGCACCAGGATCAGCTGGGTGCCCTGCGGGATGGTCGCCAGACCACCGCGCGGTTCGGCGGCCGGGACGGCTGGCCCGAAAACGAGGTCGAACGGGTCCTGGGTGTGCTTCGGCGCTGGTGCGAAGGTGAAGAGTTCCTGCACCAGCCGGGACTGGCTGGGGATGCGCGTGCTGCGTACGTCCGACTTGGTCTTGGCGTACCGGAACGGGTAGAGCAGTCCGTTGCCGATGAGCATCAGCTCGTAAGAGAACCCGAACGGCTGGACCGCGCGGGCGCCGGGCAGGTCCTTGAGTTCGTCCTGCAGTCGCTCGTACTGGTTCTCATACCGGGTGGTGCCGTAGGTGCGGGTGGTGCGGGATGCGGCTTGTTCCTGTGCGGCCTGTGCGTTGGCCTGCATGTTGCGAAGGCCCTGCCCGACGCCGAGGCGTACAGCTGCGGCCTGCTTGCCGAACACGTCGGTCGCCCACGGCGACGGAGGCACACTCATGCGGACGACTCCTAGGGTCGGACTACGCATCAAAGCATTCCCTTACGGCCATGACTTTAGTTGATGTCTAAGATTTTGCACAACGGCTTTTGTGGTTGGCGTGTCCAGCACCCATGTGGCGAGGATTCAGCCCCTCGGCTCCTTAGCACGCCATCGGGGCCAACGCTGAGGTGCGTTGGCCCCGGACGGTGCCTACGGGGTCAGGATTTGCTGGTCAGACGAGTGGCGAGGACGCATGCTGTGGGAGCGAGGCTGTCGAGGGTGAGGGGGGATCTTCAGGAGGGGCTCCTTGCCGTGTGGGGTACTGGGCTCAGCACGTGCGGCGCTGCTCGGTTTGGCGGGCTGCGCCAGCCGGGAGAGGCGCGGTTGCCGAGTGGCAGTGGGCTATGCCCCGGCCGCCTGGGGCGATTTGGCGAGATGGCGCACGCGGAGGGTACGCCGATGCCAGAGAGGTTTAGACAACAACCACGGATGGGGCACGGCGATTCGCGGGGGCGTTCTTGTGGTGGCTTCGGTTGCCGATTCTTGGTGATGCGTGATCATCGCGAGCTTCCCTCGCGGTCAGATTGCGAATGCAGGGGGAGGTCAGAACTTCCTCGTAGCACCCGCAGGCCAATCCCTGCCTGAAGGGTTGACCACGGTGTTCGTTGTGGCCGCGCTGGGCTTGTCCCAGGTAACCGACCTTTAGAGCCTGTCCGGCGGATCATCTGACGGGCGAGTGGGCGACCCATTCGGAGCGTTCCTCTGTGCCTGCTGACGCACGGCAGATGACCGGCCAGGACCGCCACCTCCAAGCTCGACGCTCGAACGACGCGCACAGGGGGACGGTTTTGTCGTACTGCGAACGCCATGAACTGCACAACTGCGCTGATTGCGCTCCCGACGGCGGAATACGACGTGTCGGCCGCCGGACTGCCGCAGGTCAGCCGGCATGGGCAGGCTGGCCGAGAGGCGCGATCATCATTCACGACCAAGGCAAAGCACACCTACCCGGATGCGCCCACCTCAGCGTAAGTGCCATCCAGGCGCCGAAGTTCGGGTGGGTGCGCGATCCCGCTCCAGGCGCATGGAGGCGACTATCGGTTGCCAACCCGCTCCAGCCAACCGAAGGCAACGTCAGCCTCGCCGGGGTCAGTCGCTGTGAAACGTGCGACGCCACGCAATAGAACAGCCCTCTGCGCTTTTGCCAAGTGGATCGGTGTCGATCTCGGCGACGTATCTTCTTTCGGCTCTTTGGCCTTGTCCCGCGGGCTCACCGATCCGCTTCCTTCTGATCACGGACCTGCGGCCGCCGCTCGTGACCAGGCCGCGGGGCTGAGGGTCTGTGCAGACCGGCCCGCGCATGGCGCCCGTGGCCAGCACGGCTGTCTACGCGTACAGCCGTCCGGGGCTGGCGCACCGCGCCCACACGGCGGGCGATAGCTCGGGCGGCCCGTCGGGGGCGGAGAATGAGCCGTTGACGGGTGACTCGCTGTGGGGGCATGGCGATTTCTGCCCAGACGCATTTGCCGCAGGTGGTGTGTTCGGCTCCGTGGCAGAGGGACAGGCGGTCGATGAGTGCCATACCGCGCCCGGACTCGTCCTCGGAATCCGCCCAGTGCGGAACAGGGAGGACGAGCGAACCGTCGTAGACCTCGACGAGGATTCGCCGTCGGCTGAGGTTGGCGGACACAGTGATGGTGAGCACCGTGCCGGTGCCGTGCCGCACCGCGTTGGTGACCAGTTCCGAGGTGATGACGGTCAGTGTGGTATCGGAGGACTCGTCGAGGCGGAGCCCCCACTTTTTCACCAGATCCTGGAGACGGCGACGGCTGATCGGCACCGAGGTCGGATCGCGGACCAGAAGGAAGCTTTGGCTGTGGAGGCGCATGCCGGAGACCCTTCGACGGACTTCAGACCGGGGCTTGAGGCGAGGGGAGATCGCTGACGGCAGGCCAACGTGATTCACGGGGGATGCCTCCCTCAGCGGGGACGGCTGTGCGTGGGGGCGCCGTATGCCGACCGTTGTCGGTATGACAGCCCTCAGGGGGAGTGCGGCCGGGGAGGTCGCTATCCGGGTGGTCGGTGGTCTACGTCGTCGCTACTTCGTGGCCACGACGTAGACGCTTCCCCAGCGACGCTTCGGGTTGGCGATCGTGGGGTCGAACGTCCACGGCTCTACGGTGGCGAAGCCCGCTTCTGTGAAGAGCTGGACGAGCTTCTCGTAGTCGTAGACCCAGAGATGCGGGGTGTACTTGGGGTGATCGTCCTGGTCACGGAAGACGAGGTTGACGAGGTCGAGCCGGGTGTTGATGTCGCCCAGGCAGTCGCGCTTGGCGTACCAGCGCTCGACCATCTCGTCGGCGGGGTTCAGCGGTCCGGGGTACTGGCTGAGGGCGAAGGCGGCGTCGGGGACGCCGGTGATGATCCGGCCGCCCGGTGCGAGTACGCGGCGGGCCTCGCGGACGTAGTTCTTGACGGACCGCGGGTAGTCGATGTGCTCCAGGAAGTGCTCGGAGAAGATCAGCTCGACGGTGTCGTCGTGCAGGGGGATGCCTTCGCGGACATCCCAGAGCAGGTCGGCCGGCGGGACGGCGTCGATGTTGAAGAAGTCCTCGATGCGGTGGGTTCCGCCGCCGATCTGGACCTTGGAGGGCTTCCGGTCGACGCGGCCGTCAGGCCAGGCCCGCTGGCTGGCGTGGTGGTAGCGGTGGAGTTCGATCTCCCAGGCCGCTGTGCGGAGTGCTCGGGCAAGGCCGTGGGTCGTGGAGGGGGCGCTCAGTAGGGCGTCGATCTGCTCGCCGAGGAGGTCGACGGAGGGCATGCCGAAGTAACTCATGGCGGGGCTCCAGGGAAGAAGAGGCAGCAAAGAAGCTGTTGGTGAGGGCAGTGGTGGTTACGCGGCGCTGGGCGCCGGGGCGTTCCACTGGTTGTTGCGCATGAGGGTGTACTTGATGTCCACCAGCCGCGGGGCGATGGTCAGGGAGAGCTGCTCGGCCGGGTGGAGGTGGCCGGCGTCGTCCTGTTCGGCGCGCCAGACGCGGTAGTCGAGGTTGGGGTAGGCGGGGTTGATGCCGATCTCGCCCTTGGGCATCGTGCCGTTGAACGGGGCGACGATGTCCATGTGGTTCCAGTAGTTCCAGGCTTGTAGGGCCTTGTACTGGTCGAAGTAGAAGTAGAAGTCGGGGTAGCGGCCGAAGGTGCGCAGTTCCCGGTGGATGAGGTGGCCCAGGAGAGGGCCGAGCTGGGTGGAAAGGGCGTCGAATTCCCACCGTGTGTGGTGCCAGGCTTCCGGGGCTTCCCCGGGAGCAAAGAGCCGGGCTGCGATGAGGTGGCTGATGCGTTCGACCAGGTAGTCGGCCGCGTGGTTGATCTCGATGGTCGGATCGACCTGGTGGATGAGGTCGGCCAGTTGGCTGGGCCTGGGGCGGAACTTCGCGAGGTCGAACTTGCCGGCCATGTTCGGGTAGGAGGCGAAGAGCATCTCCTTGTACAGCCAGTTGTTCAGCTCTCCGATGTCGGCCAGGCGTCGCGTGTGCTGCGAGGTCGAGTGGAGCATCAGGTACTCCGCCAGCGCCTCGAAATACAGGTAGCCGAGGATCGGTAAGCGGGGGATGGTCTCGTCGAGCAGGCCGAGGAAGGGCCTGGCGGCGATGTGCGTGCCTCGGTAGGCCACGGCCGCCGCGGTGGCAAGGAAGGCGGCGGAGTTCTTCACCCTGGCCACTACGGTCTCGCGTAAGCGGTGGCGCTCGCTCTTGCTCAGCAGGTATTCGAGGTGGCAGTAGATCCGCAGGTGGATGAGGCCGAGGCGCAGGTAGTCCACTCCCGCCAGTCCTTGGTACGCCTGTGGTGGGGTGTTGATCTCGAAGATCAGTGGGGTGGGTACGCGGTCGGTGACGCCGAGCTTGGTCAGGAAGGCTGGGGCTTCCTTGGTTAGGACGTACGCGGCCAGGTTGTGCATCCGCAAGCCCCGGTCCGTGGCCGTGAGCGGGGCGCAGTAGATGCTGCCGACGAGGCAGCCGCCGGACGGGTAGAGGACGCCTTGCTCGTTGATCTGTTCAAGGGCGTGGGTGACGTGGAGGAGGTGCAGTGTGCCGTTGCCGTTGAGGGCTTCGAAGAGGGAGTTCTGCCGCAGCAGGCGCCCGTTCGGCGTGGCGGCTAGTCGCTCGTCCCAGGTTGCCGACTGCTGGGCCAGCGGGTCGTTTGTGTCGGCAGGGCTAGGGATGAGGGTGGTGTCGTAGAAGGCGTGGGCGTCGGCCCAGAGGTGGTAGGCGTCGAGGAAGTCCATGGTTACGCCAGCTCCTTCTCGGCAAACGCGTACAGGACGGCCGCCGGGCTGTGGGTGCCGGCCAGGTGGGCCTTCTCGGAGATGCTCACGAGGTCGAATGCCAGGCTGCGGAACGTGTCGAAGGCGGGCTCTTTGACGTGCTGGGCGTTCGGCCACCACCTGGTCTTCGGCAGGCGGTAGCGGTCCAGGGCATCGGCGGCCTTCACCACGTCGCAGATGACCTGGCTCCGCAGGTAGTCGGCCTGGTCGTCGGGGCTGAACGCGCTGTACGGCACGTCGTGCAGCCGGATGGCGGTGGCGGCCCGTGTGACGCGACGCGGTGTGGCCGTGAGGTCGAAGCGGCCCCAGACGGTGTCCGCGTTGGCGGCGAGCCAGATCGCCGCGCGTTCTCCGTGGCCGCGGTCGTCCTTGTCGTGATGGCGCTGGCAGTCGTGGACGGCGGCGGCAACGATGGCGGTGGTGGTGTCGGCGTCGTCCAAGCCGTTCGCCTCGGCGAGGACGGCAGCCAGTGCTGCCGTCCGCATGGCGTGCCGGACGCCATGGATCGAGTCGTACAGGCGGGGCTCGGCCATCCAGTCACGCGGTAGTCCGGCCCGCCGCAGGAGGTACTGCGAGAGCGGCCGAAGGGGCGGCTGCGGCGACGGCTGGAGATCGGGCCGGTTCGTTGCGATCCAGTCGATGGTGGCCCGGTCCATGTACTGGTGGAGCGGCAGCTGCCCTCGGGCAGCAAGGTCGATCAGGCTTGCGGTCGTTGGGGTCGTGCTCATCAGTGCCCACCCCCTCGGTGGTCTCCGCGGTGACGTGCTCCTATCGGATGGGCGCGGCCTGCCGCTCGCGCTCCTTGCGTTCCTTCTCAGCGGCTTCGAAGGCGGCGGTGAACTCGGCCAGCTCCTGCTCGGTCATCAGGGAGACGCCCAGCTCATTGGCGACATCCGTGATCTTGGCGGCTGCCTCGGCGCGAGTGGCGTCGGGGGCGCCGTCGTCCAGCAGGACCTCGAATTCGGCGTGGTAACCCCATGCCTCACTCCACTTGACCGCGATCTCGACGCCGTCGAAGAGGAAGTTGTGCCGAAGGTTGGACGCCTCGTGCATCGCTCCCTCGAACCCGAGAGCGTTGAACAGCTTCACCGCGGCATCCACGTCGGCCGGTGCGATGGCGAACTCGGTCTCCGCGAATGCGGCGCCCTGGCCGATCTTGCTTCCCTTGAGAGTGATCTTGGCGGTGCCGGCAGCCGTGTTGTCGGTGACCTTCAGCAACTGGTCCGGCAGCACGTAGAAGTAGATGTGCTTGTCGTCGGGCCCCAGGTCCTCGCCGTCCCTCGTCAGACGGTCGACGAGCTGGTCACGGGCTTCCTTGCTGAAGCGGGCACGCATCTCGATCTCGATGGGCATGGGCGTATCGCCTCCTGAATCAGGCATGACGGAGCCATCCGGACCGGTGCCAAGGGGGTGGGTAGCCGGTTCGGGCGGCTGCTGTTCTGCGGTTGTTTGTCGGGGCGGGGCGGTGCGGCCGTCACTCGGCCTGGCTCACCACCCCGCCGGATGGATCACTGGTCAGTCCAGGTCGCCGAAGCGTTCCCGGACCACGCCCTCGTGCAGGTAGGTCGGGAGCTGGACGCCTCCCACCGAGGTGCGGCTGGTGGCCACCTGCTCTTCGGTGTCGCTGGGGAAGCCCTCCAGGAGTCGCAGGCACTGCTGCACCCACTCACGGGACTTGGGCCGGTCCCCCAGGTCGCGGTGGCGTACCGCCAGGGCGTACGCGGTCTCGGTGGCGGCCCACCGGTCTGTCGTCAGTTCGCGCTGGAAGATGGACTCCAGCTCATCGGCGGAGGCCAGGCGGGTCTGGATGGTCATGGTTTCCCCTCGGAAGTTCGGTCGTGCACTGGTGGTGCTCAACGCATCGGCGTCCCCGCGGTGACGCGTAACCCGCCGCTAGTAGGTGTAGATCTCCGCGAGGGTCTTGTAGTCGTGCAGCTCGTCCTTGTCGAACCACAGCTCAAGCTCCTGCTGCGCTTCCTCCTTGTTGCCGGAGGCGTGCACGAGGTTGGCCACGGCCTTGCCCGAGGCGATGCTGCCGGCGGCGCTGTAGTGCGAGAAGTCGCCTCGCACTGTCCCCGCCGGCGCCTGGTTCGGGTACGTGCTGCCGACGATCTTCCGCACTGTGGCGATGGCGTCGAACCCTTCCAGCACCAGTGCGATGACCGGGCCCTGCTGCATGAACGTCGACGTGACGCGGTAGACCTCCGAGCCCAGCCGCTCCTCGAGGTCGAAGTAGTGCCGCCGGGTGAACTCCTCGTCCATCCACTTCATCTTGGTGCCGACGATCTTCAGCGCGGCTTCCTCGAACCGGGTGATGATCCTCCCCGCCAGGCCACGCACGAGCGCATCGGGCTTGAGCAGGACGAGCGTGCGCTCCACCGGGTTTGCCTGATCCTCAGCCATGGAGTCCCTTTCGGCTTGTATGCAAGGAGATTGACGGCGGATCAGCCGCCAGGTAGCTGAGGTTACCGGCGCTTACTTGCTCGCCCGGACGCTCGGACCTTCGCTCAGATGGCGGACAGCGGAAGGCGACACGATAGGGCTGAAAACAGGGGCCTATTTCAGCCAAGTGCGATGGCACGCATACTTGTTGGGGGTGCTCACCTAGACTCTCCTTTTGGTCGACCGGCGCTTTTGCGCACAGGCGGATTGGCCGCTCAGGGGGTCTCCTGCGGCTCACTCCGCCCTGGCGACCATCATTCTTCCGAGTCACCCACGGGGCGGCCATGAAGCGCCAGTGCAGCCGGAGTGCACCTTCAGTGCGTGAGCTCCTGCACTGAGAGCGGGGCGAAGGAGGAGCGTGGACTGTGGATGTGATCGAAGTCTGGAGCGGCCGCCACGCCTGCCTGCTGCAGTCGGCTCTGCGCCTCACCAATGAACAGTTCGCGGCCCGGCTGGGCATCGCGGTACGGACCGTGGCGGCCTGGCACGCCGACCCAGCCGTAGTGCCGCGCAAGGAGATGCAACAGCTCCTCGACACCGTCCACGAGAAGGCCCCGCCAACAGCGCGACAGCGGTTCGCGCTCCTGGTCTCCGGTGAACGGGGCCCGTCCGCACCGGGCCCAGCAGGTGCGCAAGCCCTGCGCGTTGCGATCGCCGTGGTCGTACGTGACAGCGAGGTGCTGCTGGTCTGTCGGCGAGACGATGACGCAACGGGCCTCAGCTGGCAGTTCCCGGCAGGCGTGATCAAACCGGGCGCCAGGGCCGAGACCGCGACCGTGCGGGAAACGCTGGACGAGACCGGCGTGCACTGCGCGATTCGTCAGCATCTCGGAAACCGGCTTCACCCGGTAACCGGCGTCCTGTGCGAATACTTCTTGTGCGAGTACCTCGCGGGCCAGGCCACTAACTCCGATGCCGTCGAGAACATCGACGTGATGTGGGTTCCCAGAAACGCGGTGACCCGTTTCATCCCCGTCGATACGATCTTTGCACCCGTGCTTGCCGTCCTGGAGGAGCAGACGTGACGCAGCAGACAGCCGATGAGCGCCCCGGCATTGCAGCGGCCATCATCGTTCACGAAGGGCGGGTTCTGATGGTCCGGCGCCGGGTCAGCGAGGGGAAGCTCTCCTGGCAGTTCCCGGCTGGCGAAGTCGAGCCCGGCGAAACCCGCGAGGAAGCCGCTGTGCGGGAGACCAAAGAGGAGACCGGCCTGGACGTCTCCTCCGTCAAGCTGCTGGGCGAGCGTGTCCACCCGGCAACGGGCCGGCTGATGTCCTACACCGCCTGCGACGTGGTCAGCGGAACCGCGCACGTCGCGGACACCGAGGAACTGGCGGAGCTTGCCTGGGTCGCCCATGGCGAGATTCCTGAGTACGTCCCGTACGGGCTGTTCGGGCCGGTGCAGGAGTACCTGGACGCCAGTCTCGCCAGCTAACCGGCCCGCCCCGCGCTGGCTCCTGCGTCCGGCCTGAAGGGCGGCCCGGCTGATGTCCTCCTTCACAACGAGCGGGGGAGGACACCAGCCGTACCGAGCCTGAACCGCGTCACTTCTGCCGATAGCTTGGGGGTCCCCGCGCGTGAGCGATCAGCCTGACCAGCAGACCGAGAAGCCCTTCCTGTACGTGGTCGTCTGCGCAGCCGGAATCGCCGGTGACGTCGGCAAGCTGATCACGGCTGCCCAGGAGGCGGATTGGGACGTCGGCGTCATCGCCACCCCGCAGGGCCTCGGCTTCGTCGACGCCGACGCCGTGGTGGCCCAGACCGGCTACCCCATCCGTTCGGCATGGCGCTCGCCCGGAGACCCGCGTCCGCTGCCGCCGGCGGACGCCATCGCGGTGGCCCCGGCCACCTTCAACACGATCAACAAATGGGCCGCCGGGATCTCCGACACCCTGGCGGTGGGCATCCTGTGCGAGGCGTACGGCTTCGGTATCCCCACCGCCGTCCTCCCGTACCTGAACTCCGCCCAGGTCGCCCACCCCGCGTACCGGCAGAGCCTGGACCGGCTGCGTGAGATGGGCGTCCTGATCGGGGCGTATGAACCTCACCAGCCCAAAGCCGGTGGTGACGCTGACCGCTTCCGCTGGGAGGAGGCGCTGGAGCTGCTCATCCCGGAGGTGTCGAGGCCGGAGTGATCACCGTCGCCGGGGCCGGTTCACCACCTGGTGGGCGACGGGGGCCGTGGCGGGGACTGGAGCGGGCGCGGTCCGAGGACGCTGGGACCGAGGTGCGGACGCGGGCGGAGTGACGTAGCCGAGGTGGTGAAGCCGCCAGACGAGGACGTCGCTCACCGAGTCCGCGCTGTCCAGTTCGCGTTGCACGGTGGCCTTGGTCAGCAGGGCGGCGGTGTCATGACCGGCGCGATCGGCCTGGTCGAGCACTGCGGTCAGCGCGTCCCAGCCCGGTTCAGCCTGGAGCCGGTCGGCAAGGTGGGGGACAGCGGTGCGGACCGTATTGGCGTACCGCTGCTTGGCCTGGGCGGGAAGGCGCTGGCCATAAGTGCGCAGGGCGGCCAATGGTGCTGCGGTCGTTGCCTGGTAGGCGGCGCGCAAGTGGTCAGCCGCGCGCTGGGCGGCCTCGGCCTGCTGGGCGTGGCTGCGGGCGGCGTGCCAGCGGGCAGCGGCGATGACGGCCAGGATCATGACGTCGAGGACCAGGGCGGTGGCGGCTCCATCCTGGCCGCGTCCGAGGGCGGTCCCGGAGTGGACGATCTGGTTGGCCGCGCGGCGCAGGGCGTACATCTCCTTGTCCTTGGCGCGGGTGTGGGAGCGGGTGGCGCGCTCAAAGTGTTGTGCCGCTTCTCGCAGTTCGCTTCGCGTGGCTCCGAGGGAGGTTTGGGCGAGGGCATCGAGGATCTCGCCGACCCCCACGAGCTGGGCTGCTGCCGTGCCGTCGTCGCGGGATGCCATCGAGGTCAGAGCCGTGTCGGTGGCCTCGGTGGCGAAGTGACGGGCGCGCGCCGGAGCCGAGGCGCCGCCGCGCTCCAGGGACAGGGGCGGCTCGGGCATGTCTGCGGTGGCCTCGAACCGTTTGCGGATCCGGGGCAGGGACAGGTCCGATGCGAGCTCGGATCCGGAGTACCAGATGGGCTCGCCGGCTCCGTTGCGGTCGCCGACGATGGCGACCTTGTAGCCGAGGGCGTCGCCGGAGGGCGCGAGGCGCTTGTTGATGCGTACACCCTCGGCGGCGAGTCGTGCGAAGAACTCGGCTTCGTCGGCAGCGCCGGCCAGGGCGCGGCGGACGTGTTCGCGTAGCAGTTCGCGTGAGGCGGCTTCCTGGCCGAGGCGTTCGGCCTTGTGCCGCTCTGCGCTGCTGGGGTGCTTGGCGGCGGTGCCGTCGCCGGGGGTGACGCGGCGCAGCCCGTAGTCGGCTTCGATGCTGCGGCATTCGGTCTGGGCGCGGCGGGCTTCGTTGTGGCGGCGGGGGCGGCGGCCGTCGTCGCGGACCAGAGTGGCGATGATGTGGATGTGGTCGTCGGCGTGCCGCACGGCCGCCCACCGGCACGCCGCCTCGTCCCCTTCCGGTGCGATGCCGGTGGCAGCAACCATGCGGCGGGCGATGACCGCCCAGTCCTCATCCGACAGGACCGGGTCTTCAGGGGCGGCGCGGACGGACAGGTGCCAGACGTGCTTGTCCGGGCGGCGCTGCTTGGGGAGGGCCTCGACGGGCTGGTCGAGCAGCTGCTGGAGCTGCTTGTAGGTGGCCTGCGGGTCACGGCCGGGGTCGGGGGTGAGCGGGTCGAAAGCGGCGACCAGGCGCGGGTCGACGTGCTCCTCGTGGGTGCCGGGACCGTAGAGGTAGCGGATCAGGCCGACCGTCTTGCTGCCCTGCCTGTGGATCTTCGGGATCACGCAGCCGCCTCACTGTCGTGGTGGCGGGAAAGGGCCGCGGCGGCGGCATCGCTCCGCTGGGCGGCATGCGTGACCGCCTGGAGCACCTGGTGGACCTGGGGTGCGTCGGCACCGGAGTTGAGGGCCTTGGCGACCTGGTTGAGCAGTCCGCCGATCCGGCCGAGGTAGCGGCGGGAGGCGAAGAGCTCCTGGACGATCTCCCGCTCGGTGGCGATCTCGGCGGCGGTGCGGTCCAGGTTCCGGGCGGCCTTCAGTGTGGAGTGTGCGAGGAAGCTTGCGATCGACATGCCGCAGGCATCGGCTGCGGCTGTCAGTTGTGCGTACTCGGTGTCGTTCATGCGGCAGCTCGGCTGAAGCATGCGCTTGTGCGGCCCCGTTTCGCGGGGGCGCTGGCGGCCCCTTCCTCGGGGCGCCTTCGGCGTGCCCGGCTTCGACTGCGGTCCGCCCTCGGCCGCAGACGGCTCGTCCTGCGGCCCCTGGCGCTGGGCCGCTCCCGCCACCCCTGGGGCGGGCTTCCCGGGAGCATTGCTCCCGGTACAACTTGCTCCGCCTGGGGCACGAGTGTCGGTCTGTGTGGGGTCGTGGTGGGTGAGGTTATCGGGGCTCGGGGTGTGCATGTGGAGTGGTTCTCCGTCGGAGCGGGATGGGCGGGGAGGAGTCGGTCTGCTGGGGGCGAACCAGCGAGGGGACCACGGTGGGAGTGGTGCGGGTTGGGCGATGGGCCGGTCCTGGTCCCGGGCAGACCTTCTGTTGGTCCGCAGGGCGCACGGTTGGGGTGACCGGATATCCGGTCAGGGCGTTCGGCCTTGGTCCGCGCGGTGGTCAGTCTCGGCCCGCAGGCGGTTCATGAGCTCGGTGAGGCGGCCTTCGGCGATGGTCAGTCCTGCCGTGCGGACTGCGTCGCGGACCACGGCGCGGGAGGACCTTCCGTGGGTGTCGATGGCCTGGCGTGCGATGTCGAGCAGCACGTTCATCTCGGCGCCCGGGGGCCGACCGAAGCGGCGGCCGGCCGTGGTATCGGCGACCGCGGGTTGCTGGGGATCGTCGGTCGCGTCCTGGGGTTCCGGGTGGGGGCGACCGACTTCCGTGTACTCGTGCGGGTGCGGTGCCGATTCCGTGCGGTCGAGTGCCGGGGGCTCCGATTGCGGGGTGTGGCGGGCGATGAGGATGTGCAGGTGGACGGCTCCGGCCAGGGCGAGTGGGGCGAGGGTGGACAGCACACCCACGGTCAGATCGCCGAGGCGCAGACCGGCGTTGGGCGCTTGCTGGTTGAGGCGCACGGCGTGGAGGGCGTTGGCCCAGATGCTGGCGGTGGTGGCGGTGCCGAAGAGGGCCCAGACGTACAGCCGGGAGCGGAAGGGGGCGGTGCGCAGGATGATCAGGGCGCGGACGCCGTAGGCGATGAACCCGTCGATGACGAGGGGGAAGAGGTAGGTCAGTAGTCCGCGGATGTGGATCGCGGTGGCCATCTGCTGCAGTGCGTCGTAGGACAGCGCGCAGCCTGCGGCGCCGAGGGTGGTGATCGCGGCGCGGTCCCAGACGGTGGCGCGGCGCTCATTAGGCGTCCGGGGTATGGGTTTTGGGGCAGGGGTGGCTAGGGCGAGGTGTGTCATGCGGGGTCTCCGGAGAGTCCACCGCACCAGTGGGCAGGCTGGTGCGGGCGGAGAAGGGATTGCGAGGTGGGGACGCGGGGGCCCGTTAACGGGCGGCGGGGTGCCTTCTGCGGTCGGCGCCGGTGAGGAGGACGCGCTCGGTCATCTCGGCGAGGCGGGAGGCGACGCGGTCGCCGACGGCTTTGCGCAGCTCGGCGATCGGCAGGTTGGTGGTGACCAGGGTGGGGAGCATCTCGTTGTAGCGGCGGTTGATCAGCCGGTACGTCAGCTCCTCGGTCCACTCTGTGCTTTTGGCCGCGCCGAGGTCGTCGAGGATCAGCAGCGGGCAGCGGCCAAGTGTCCACAGGGCGCGCTCGGGGTCGTGGCCTTGCCGGGGGCGCAGGCTGGCGTAGAGGTCGGCTGCGGTGGTGGCCTCCCAGCGCAGCCGTACGCCTGCGGCGAGAAGTGAGCGCACTGCGCCGTACGCCTGGTGGGTCTTGCCGGTGCCGGTGGGGCCGACGATCAGCAACGACGGGCCTTCCGCGATGCCAGGGGCGCCACCAGGGCCCTTGCGGCCGGTGCGGGCGATCTCGTCGGCCCAGTCGGTGACCTGCGGGTGGTCGGCAAGGGCACGCCGATAGCGGGCTGGGATGCGAGCGTCGGCCAGCTCCAGCGCGGTCACCGGCTCGGCAGGCGGTTCCCCGGCCGTAGTGGCGTGGGGGTCGATGCCTCGGTCGGCGAGGATCGTGTGGAGCCGGGTGGCCAGGGCACCGGCGCGCTGCGGCTCACGGGTGGCTGTGGCGGCTGCGGTCACAGCTCACCCCCGTAAGCGGCTTGGACGTCGGTGGGGTTGGTCCATGGCCGGTGTGTCGCCCGTGCGGCCGGTGTGGCGTTCATGGCCTCGTTGACGAGGCTGGGCAGCACGCTGGGGCTGAGCCCCTTGGTGCGCAGGCGCTCCAGCCCGGCACGGATGTGGGCGGGTGCGATGCCCTCGCCGACGAGTTGGTTGACCTCGCGCCCGAGATGGCCGAGGAGCTTCTCGGGCGGGCGGTGGGCGCACGCGCCGACGAATTCGCCGATCAGCTGCTGAGCCGAGACGGTGTCAGGCGCGGGGCCGCTTGCGGCCCCCACAGGTACTGATCCTAGATCCAGGATCCTAGGTCCTAGATCCGGACCCTGAGGACTCACGGAGGGTTCGGTGAGTCCTCCCTGAGCCCTCGTGGAGGGCTCACTGAATCCCTGTTGACCTGCGGATTCGTCGCGTATCACGGAGGGCTCGTGCATTTCGCGTGAGCCTTCGGTGAGTCCTCCGTGAGGTGTCACGGAGGTCTGCGTGAGGGCTCCCTGCGCTGGCCGTGAGGGCTCACTGTGTGGCGAGCCGTCGTGGTGGGGGCAGGCGGGGTGGCGTACGCCGCTGGGCCGGTTGATCTTCTGATGCTGGCGCCAGGTGACGATGTGCAGGTACCGCTTGCCGTCCGTGCCCTCGTACCGGCAGACCAGACCGGCATCGTCGAGCTGGTTGAGGTCGTCCTCGACGCCCATCGGGCCGTGCTCGGGGCGCAGCGACCACAGCAGTCCAGCGATGACGGCGGCCTGGTCGCGGAAGCGGCCGTGGTCGTCGGCCTGGGTGAGCAGGCCGAAGAAGGTGCGCTCGGCGGAGAGGGAGACCTGGGCGAGGGACTCGGAGGCGAAGGCTTCCGGCTTGATGGTGCGTATGCGCGCCATGCCTATCGCCCCGCCTTCGCGGACGGGCGACGCAATGGGGATGCGGGGGCAGTACGCGGGCACGTACTGTGGGGCATAGAGCTCCTCACACGGCAGGCCATCGAGGCGGCAACCTCGGCCTGGCCGGTAGATCGTTCAGGGATGGGCGGTGGTGGGGACTTCGCTTCGGCCCCGGTGTTCGCACCGGGGCTTCTTGCGTTCCTGGGCCCGAGGCGGGCTCAGGTCCTGCGTTAAGTGTACCACGCATACTGCCGATCGCAGGATTCCTCTGCGTATCGCAGGATTCCATGCTACTGTTTTCGTACTGCAAACCGCAGTGGACTGCTACGTAGCGAAGGAGGTGCCGTGGAGAGCGACGAGGAGTCGGCCGAGCTCCCGGTGTTCCGGGGCGAGGAGAATGCCGCGGTCCGGATCAAGCTGGAGCGCGAAGCCCGCGGCTGGGGCACGAACGCCCTGTCGGACCGGATGAGGGAGGCCGACTACGAGATGAATCCGTCCGCCGTGTGGCGCATCGAGAACGGCAAGCGGCGGCTCAACCTCAATGAGGCGATTGGCTTCGCCGAGGTTTTCGGCATCTCGCTCGAAAGCCTCATCGGCCCCCCGAAGATGGCCCAGCACGCCCGCGCCATGGAGCTCGTGGAGCAGATCAGACGGGCCTTCCGCGAGACCCAGCGGGCCAACCTGGCCTTCAGCCAGGCAAGAGACGCCCTCGACCACTACCTCGACGAGCACCCCGACATCTACGAGGAGGTCGACGCCGCCGTGAAGCAGGCCATCGCTGAGGAGATCACCGGCGACCCGGACTCCCCCTGGCACTTCATGAAGCATGGCGTCCGACCACGGCCAGGCCGGAAGACGGACACCCCCGACGCCGAGTCCGAGGGCTGACGTCTCTTCTTCCGGGCACAGCCGCCACCGCCTGCCCGGTGCCTCCCACCAACCGCCCATCCCGAGAACGCCCCGGCGGGTGCGGTGTTGCCGCGCCACATCCGCCAGACGAGGACCCACCCTTGCGCCGACCGGCGATACCCCATGTCCCCATCCAGGCCCCCAAGCCCGCGAAGGAGGTGATCACCAACACTCCCGACCCGCTCCTCAGCCCCGTCGAGGCAGCCGAGCACCTGGGCACCGGCGTCCGCTTCATCCGCCGCCTCGTCCAGGAGCGCCGCATCCGCTACGTCAAGGTCGGCCGCCACGTCCGCATCCGCGCCAGCGTGCTGGACGCTTACATCGACGACCACACCGTCCCCACCCTCCGCGAGGCGCAGTCCGCCTACCGGAAGGCGGCCTGATGACGGCCCGCAAGCCGCAGCGGCGGCGTGAATTCGGGACCGTGCGTCGACTCTCCTCTGGTCGGTGGCAGGCGCGCTATTGGGCGCCGGACGGCAGCCGCCGGACGGCCCCGGAGACGTTCGCGGCCAAGACTGACGCGCAGACCTGGCTCACCCTGACCCAGGCCGACATCGAGCGCAAACACTGGATCGACCCCGATGCCGGCGCGGTCAACTTCGAGGCGTACGCACTGAAATGGGTCGACGAGCGGGGCCTGTCTGCGACCACCGACGAGCTGTACCGCAGGCTCCTGCGCCTGCACATCCTGCCCACTTTCGGCGCCATGGACCTGGACGAGCTCACGCCACCCAGCGTGCGCACTTGGCGGGCTGAGCGGCTCCAAGCCACCGGTGCGACCACCGTCGCCAAGTCCTACCGCCTGCTCAAGGCCATCATGGAGACGGCTACCGACGACGAGCTGATCCGCCGCAACCCGTGCCGGATCAAGGGCGCCGGCACCGAGAAGGCCAAGGAGCGCCCGACCGCGACCGTCGAGCAGGTCGATGCGCTCGCCGACGCCATGGGGCCTCGGTGGCGGCTGATGGTGTACTTCGGTGCGTACGGACCGATGCGGCCTGAGGAGCAGGCCGCCCTGCGTCGGCCCGACGTCATGCTCGAACCCCTTGCGGTCGAGGTCACCGAGGCTGCGCCCGAGCTGTGCACCGGACGCCGGGTCGAGGGCGACACGAAGTCGGCCGCCGGGGTGCGCACCATCTACCTTCCCGGCTTCCTCTACATAGAGGTGAAGCGGCATCTCGACTGGTTCGCTGAGAAGGACCCGGACGGGCTGCTGTTCGTCGGCGAGAAGGG
The DNA here is from genome assembly GCF_043202395.1 of Streptomyces sp. NPDC048197. Taxonomy (NCBI): domain Bacteria; kingdom Bacillati; phylum Actinomycetota; class Actinomycetes; order Kitasatosporales; family Streptomycetaceae; genus Streptomyces; species Streptomyces sp. NPDC048197. The sequence continues at coordinate 60,228 of NZ_JBIDAJ010000022.1, read as the reverse complement.
TGCGCCCTTCCGGCGCTCCACCTTCGGCCGGAAGTGGCGCAAGGCCCGCGCCAAGGTCGGCCTGCCGGATGACTTCCGCTTCTACGACCTCCGCCACACGGGCCACACCCTGTCGACGCAGTCTGGGGCCACGCTCAAGGACACGATGGTCCGCGCCGGACAGTCCTCAGAGAAGGCCGCGCTGATCTATCAGCACTCCGACGACGAGCGGCAGCAGGAGGTCGCGGAGGGTATCGACGCGAAGGTGCGAGCTGCGCGCCATAAGGCCGCGCCCCAGCGGCAGGTCGCCAGGGAAGCCTGATCCTCCCAGGGGGACGACAGCAGGTCGTCCCCCTGGGAGGTAGCTGGGCTACTTGTCCTGGTCTTCCGGCCGACTGCGGTATCGATCAGCCTGCAAACGGAGGAAGTCATCGAGCGACATATAGCTGCCACCCCTGCCGACCGGGCCCGCAGGAGTGGGAGGAGCGGATCTCGCTTGTGATGCTTGGACTCGCCTGGCGAGGGCTATCACGCGGTCCACGGCTTCGCCGAGTGTGCGTGTGTGCCCGTCGTCGAAAGGGGTGCCAGCAATCGAGTGGCACGCATTGGCGATGCCGATAACCACTGGCTTGTCCGTAAGGTGCTCCACGTTGCCTGCGAAGGCGTCGTCTACAACGGTCGCATCGACACGCGCGCCGTTGACCCAACTCAGCTGCGCGATCACGTCGGCGATGTGCTCGGAAGAACCGGATGAGTCGTCGCCGGACACCAGGCCATGCTGAATGGCGCGGGACCGAGCGTCTTGCAGCAAAGAGAGGACCTGCTGGGCCTCGTCATGGACGTCTGTCCAGTCTGGAGGCCCAGTGGGAGGTACCGGCTCGGTTGCGGCAGCCGATCTGGTGCGAAGCCTGTTCAACGCGTGTTGGGCCATGCTGATCGCCCACCTGGAGAGGGCCGGGTCAGTGGTGGCTTGCTGCGCCCGTTCCTCCACGGCTGACTTGACCTCGGTGATCCACTGCAGCGCAGCAGTGGTGCCCAGTTGGTCGGCGACTTCGTGAGTCGCCAGCGAGAGCAGCACATCAGGTGCTTCTGCAACGGCCTTCGCAGCACTCACTGCGAGTTCGGGCTGAACGTCGGCCGCTCGGGAGATCACGGTGAGTCCCTGCTGCCGTTGTTCCTGCGCCAGTTCCGGATGCTGGAGGAGGCCGGCGATGAATCGGTGGTCGCTGGCCTCCTCGACCTCGCTGATGACCTCTCCGGCAAGCAGATCCGGGCCGATGGACCCCCATCGCGCGCCGCTGCCGGACGGGTAGAGCACAGCGAGCATTTCCTCAACTGCGTCGACGAGATGGGCGTCTGGTCCGGCACCTGCAGGTAGTCCATGGTGGTGGATCTCCAGTCCCGCGACGATGGCTGCTCGTGCTTCTGCCCGATCGCCGGCACCGGTCAGGCTCTGCGTCGCGACCAAGGTGCGCAGGAGGCCAGGCTGGCGGTGGAAGACGCCGCCCAGGTCACGCGTACGAGCAATACGCCGCCAGTAGCGCTCCTCGTGAGCCAAGAGCACGTCGACTGGGTTCCCGTACGCGGCGAATGCCGGATTGGTCTCGGTGAGGAGATCCGCGAGGGCTGTCATGTGCAAGGTCAGGACGGTGGAATGTCCTTCTGCCGGCGCAGCGTGCCTTGCCGCTGCCGGTGTGGCGGCCGCGGAATCCCAGTCGTCCTCGATGCCTGCCCTCTTCAAGATGTGGATGCGCTCGGCGAAGGCATGCCTTGCGGCTTCATACGCCGATTCCGGGGCGGTGGAGCCGATGCAGTCGTTCACCTCTACGCGGAGACCCGCCCCCATCGAGGCAGTGGCCTGGTGCGAACGGCGGAACGGCTGCCACCAACTGCCTTGATCGCGGGCTAGCAGCAGGAGCCGGATGGGCTGAGCGGCGCCGCCGCTGCCACACACAACATTCAGCAGCTCATCGACCTGATCAAGGCGCGTTTCTGCGTAATCGATGATCAAGAGCATCGGTCGGTTCGCCGTGGAGAGGGCCGCGTATTGCGCTGTCCGCAGCGGGGTTTCGGAGAGAAACCCGCCTGACCAGGGCCGGGGCGGATCGATACCGGTTTGGGGCTCACTCAAGTGACGCAGCAATTCGCTGGCGAGCCGAGTCTTACCGACGCCACCGGTGCCGGTGACTGCGGCAACGTCGACCCGGCGTCCGCTGTGGCACCACCGCGTGAGGAGGTCGGACTGCTCATCTAACCCTGACATGGGCACGACCTGGGCACGGGCAGAGAGCAGGTAGGAAGCAGACAGCCGTGGGTCGGGGGCGTCATCGAGCAGCGCCTGCAGATCGGCAGGTTGAAGTTGGGCCGGTAGCCCAGTAGCAGTGCTGACCGACTTGGCGAAGCCCTCGGCTGCGAGGAGCCACGAGGCTGGAGTCGCCAGAAGGAGGGATGCGTCCCAATTCTCGGGCGCGTGCGTTGCCAGGCCAACCAGAAGTCCCTCGCAGAAGATGCCGGCGCCGGACATGCCCTGCCACAAGGTGCGCTCGGCTGGACGTGCGTCACTCACTTCGAGTGCGTAGCGCTGGGACCGGGCAGCCGTTGTCGGATAGATATGCCCGTTGACGACCTTTGGGTCGCTGACCATGGCCTCCCGTGACCTGCGAAAGAGGCTTCGCCGCATCGCCTTGGGGAAACCGATTGCCGTGCAGACGGGCCGCTCGGCCGGATGCTCGCAGGTGAGTTCACCCCACCTCACGATCGGTACGTCCACGCCGAGTTGTTGCCGATCGGTTTGCAGAATCGCGCTGTCGAGACCTTCGTCATGCCAAGTCACCCGCGCTTTGACTGGTGCTCCTCCATCGAGGGCACGGACGAGAACAGGCTGACCATCCGGCCCCTGGCGACAGGCGACATGAGCTGCGGTGAGCACGAGCCCAGGCGCGATTATGGTCCCTGAACCGAATGTCTTGTCACGTGGATTGATGACCTCTACGGCCCGCTGGCGGAGGTGGGTGCTCACTCGGGTCCTCAGTCCATCGGCACTTCGCTCGGCAGGGGATCGAAGCCTCGTCCCTCATCCCCAATGAGGGTGTCGTCTGGCCGATGCACTTGCAGATTCACGGTCAGCTTGTGTGTCTCTGCCTTCGTCCGTTCGCCACGTGCGTCAGCAGAGACAACGAACGCCTTGACTCCTCCGCTCGCAGATGCCGAGTGCCGCAACTCGATGCCAAGTTCGAGGGTGACATCACTGACTTTGAAGCGGAGGGGAGATCCCTCGCCATCGCGCTGTGCTGCCGCGAGGCCCTCCCGAACGGCCTTGAGAGCCTCGACCAGTTCCGTTCCGCTCGACTCCATACGTTCCCCCTTGTCGCCTTGAACACCAGTAGGCCAGCCAGTCGCTGATGGGCGCTACCCAAAGCCTGGAAGCCGCGCTCTTTGCAGACGCGAGTTCACGCCCACTTGGCGCCTTAGTGGTGCAGGTCACAAGAATTGCGTCTCAGGATTCGAGACGCCGCTCGCTGCGTGGGCCTGAGGTGGTGTGCGTGCCCTCTCCAGGTGGCCAGTAGAGGGGAGTTGGGGCACGCGGAGGGCACGCCACCCCTCAAGAGGTCTAGACAACAAACAAGCCCCAGGCCGCTGACCTGGGGCTCATGCATGGAGCGGGTGACGGGAATCGAACCCGCGCTCTGAGCTTGGGAAGCTCATGTTCTACCATTAAACTACACCCGCGTTATTCCGTCTCGCGTGAGAGCGGAACATCGTCGCACACTCTACCCCATCGCCGCCCCGCGGTGCATTTGGCATGTCCGGGTGGGGTCGGGCGGGGCGGGAAGAGGGGATGGCGCGGGGGTGCGCGGTCCGTGGGATGCGGGTGTGCGGGGCGGGAGTTGGGGCGTACGGTGGGGGCTCGGAGTGCCGCGTGTGGTGGCGCCCAGTTCATCCCCTAATGTGGCTTTTGTTGTCCACGCAGTTGGGAGAGGGACTTGATGGAGCGCACCGTCGTACGTTGTGCCGAGGGCCACGTGTTCAGCACCGCTTCGTTCCCGATGCAGACCACCGACCGGCTCGGTCCCGGACGGCTGTTGCGCTGCCCGCGCTGTGCTCGGCTGCGGCATGCGGTGCCCGTCGAGCACGCGAAGCGGTAGTGATCAACCCGTAGCAGCGGGAGCGATCGATCCAACAGCAGCGGGGGCGATCAACCCCTGGTAGTGGGAGTGATCGATCCGTAGCGGTAGTGATCTGCGTCGTCGGGCGCGAGTGGATTGATCGTCCGAGGGTGGTGGGCCCGGTCCCTGGTGGGGCCGGGCCCTCGTCGTGCGGTGGGGGTGGTGCGGGCGCGTATCCTCGTCTGCGTGCTTCTCTCAGACAAGGACATCCGGGCCGAGATCGATGCCGGCCGGGTGCGCATCGACCCCTATGACGAGTCGATGGTGCAGCCGTCCAGTATCGACGTGCGTCTCGATCGCTACTTCCGGGTGTTCGAGAACCACCGCTACCCGCACATCGACCCCGCCGTCGAGCAGTCGGACCTGACCCGTGAGGTGGTTCCGGAGGGGGACGAGGCGTTCATCCTGCACCCGGGTGAGTTCGTGCTCGCCTCGACGTACGAGGTCATCACGCTGCCCGACGACCTCGCCTCGCGGCTGGAGGGCAAGAGCTCGCTCGGGCGGCTCGGGCTGCTGACGCATTCCACCGCCGGGTTCATCGACCCTGGGTTCAGCGGGCACGTGACGCTGGAGCTGAGCAACGTGGCCACGCTGCCGATCAAGCTGTGGCCGGGCATGAAGATCGGGCAGCTGTGCATGTTCCGGCTGACCTCGCCGGCCGAGCACCCGTACGGCAGCGAGCGGTACGGCTCGCGCTACCAGGGGCAGCGCGGCCCGACGCCGTCCCGGTCGTTCCGGAATTTCCACCGTTCGAAGGTGTGAGAACCGCCCGCGGCGGGGGGCGCCGCGGGTCGGGCCGAGGTCGTTGGCCGTGGACCAGGTCGTAGGTCGAAACAGAGAAGGTCTGAGAGAGATTCGTGAGTGACGTACGGGAGAACCTGACGTACGAGCGGTTCGGCGGGGCGGTCCGCGAGCTGGCGCAGACGATCGCGGACGACGGGTACGAGCCGGACATCGTGCTGTCGATCGCCCGGGGCGGCGTGTTCGTCGCGGGCGGTCTGGCGTACGCGCTGGACTGCAAGAACATCCACCTGGTGAACGTGGAGTTCTACACCGGCGTGGGGACCACCCTGGAGATGCCGGTCATGCTGGCGCCGGTCCCGAACGCGATCGACTTCTCGGAGAAGAAGGTGCTGATCGCCGACGACGTGGCCGACACGGGCAAGACGCTGAAGCTGGTGCGCGACTTCTGCCTGGAGACCGTGGCCGAGGTGCGCAGCGCGGTGATCTACGAGAAGTCGCAGTCGCTGGTGAAGTGCGAGTACGTCTGGAAGCGCACGGACGACTGGATCAACTTCCCGTGGAGCGTCGAGCCGCCGGTGGTCCGGCGGGAGGGGCAGATCCTCGACGCGTGACCCGGTAAGTTCCGCATAACTCAATAAATCAATAACGCAATAACGCAAGGGAGTTGGCTTCGGTCGGCTCCCTTTTGCGTTCTGTGCGGTGGGTGGGGGTGTGCGTCCTGTGCGTCCTGTGCGCGTCTTTCGGCCAATGGCGTTGTCGGTGTTCCGCCGGGGCTTACTTGCGAGTACAACCCGCGGTAACAGCAGACCGGAGGGGAGGCCGCAGGGTGCGTACGAGAGGCGTGAGACGGGCGGGGCACGGGTGGCGCGGGGTCGGTGGCTTACGGGGTGCGGTGGTGGGCTCGGCCGCGGTGCTGGGGGTGGTGTTCTCCCTGGCGGCGGGCGGCGGGGCGAGTGCCGCCACCGGAGCCGCCGGCGGAAGCGGGCGGGCGACGATCACGGCCACCACACCGCTGCCGCCCGAGCTGGAGAAGGTCCGGGCGCAGCAGGCGGTCAAGCTCTACGGGGACCCGGCCGAGCGGCCGCTCGCCGAGCGCAAGACCTCGCTGATCTCGCTGGGCGACAGCGAGATCTCCGGCGAGGGCGTCGGGACGTACGAGCCGGGGACCGACGGGCCCACCAACTGGTGCCACCGGTCACCGGACGCGGCGATCCACCGCACCGGCATCGCGGCCGACGTCACGTACAACGTCGCGTGCTCGGGCGCGTACAGCGGGAACATCGTCATCGGCGGCAGCAAGCAGTACGCCGATGAGCTGGTGCAGAGCGACAGCCTGGCGATCGCGGCCCGCAACACCCGGCTGAAGATGGTGCTCCTGGTGGCCGGCGCCAATGACGACCTGCAGTTCGGGCCGGTGATGACGGACTGCGTGGAGCACTGGTTCCTGTTCCAGGGCACCTGCGAGCCGAAGTACCGGCCGGGGTGGCAGGCGCGGGTCGACGGGCTGGTGCCGAAGATCGAGCGGACGCTGAACGACCTGCGGACCGTGATGCGCAACGCGGGGTACGCGGACGGCGACTACCGGCTCGTGGTGATGTCGTACCCGAGCCCCATCGGGCCGGACGTGGAGGACAACCCGCACTTCCCTGGGAAGCTGCCGGGCGGCTGCACGGGCTACACCTCCGACGCCGGCTGGGGCCGCAACACCGCCGTACCGGCCTTCGAACGCGGCGTCCGGAAGATCGCGCAGGACACCGGCGTCACCTACCTCGACGCCTCGCGGCTCTTCCACGGCCACGAGGTGTGCATGGAGGACACCTGGGCGCGCGGGCTGTACGTGAACCTCACCAACCCCTTCCCGCCCGACTCCAATTCGGTGCGGCAGTCCTTCCACCCCAACGCGCGCGGGCACGCGGCGTTCGCGTCCTGCCTGACCCAGCTGTACGCGGCGCCGGGACTGCGTGCGGCGTCCTGCGCGGACCCGGCGAGCACCGGGCGGCCGAAGCTGTACCCGGGCGCCTGGGACGACGCGTACCGGCCGCTGCGGAACACCGCCACCGGCAGCTGTGTGGACGCGACCGGCGGCGCCAGCAGCAACGGCACGGTGGTCGGCGGCTGGGACTGCAACGGCCAGCGCCACCAGGACTGGTGGTACGACGGCGACCAGCGGTCGGTGCACGTCGGACTGACCCAGGACCGGTGCCTGGACGTCCCGGGCGGACGGTACGAGCCGGGGGCCGGGCTGGTGCTGTGGAACTGCTCGGGCGCGGCCAACCAGCAGTTCGCCCGGCCGGCGGACGGCACGGTCCGGCCGGCCGCCGCGCAGTCGCTCTGCCTGACGCTGGACGGCGCGAAGGAGCCGCTGCGGCTGCGGGCGTGTGACGGGTCGACGGGGCAGCGGTTCGCGTAACGGCCGACTCGCGTAACGGCCGACGGGGCAGCGGTTCGCGTAACGGCCGCTGCCGGTACGCCGATCGCGCGCGGCGCCCCGTACGGCGAAGGGCCCGTCCCGGAGCGGAGTGCTCCGGGACGGGCCCTTGCCGTGTGGCCGGGTCGGTCCGGGCCGTGGCCTACAGCGTGCCCAGCTTGAGCAGCGCCAGCAGCGCGACCAGCTGGATCGCGGAGGCGCCGAGCGCCTTCGGCCACGGCAGGTCGTGCGACTTGCTGACCATGGAGGTCAGCAGGTAGCCGGTGGCGAGCCAGGTCAGCCAGCCCAGGACCTGGACGAGCGCGGAGTCGCCGCCGAGGAACATCGCGAACAGCAGCCGGGGCGCATCCGTGATCGTCATGATCAGCATGGCCAGGCCGATGGTCGGCTGCCAGGCACCGTCACCGCCGAGCTGGCGGGCCAGGGTGTGGGTGACCGCGCCCAGGATCAGACTGCCGACGATGAACATCACGGCGGTGATCAGCACCCAGGGGATGCTGTTGGAGAGCGTGGCGTTCAGCACGTCCTCACGGGCCTTGTCGAAGCCGAAGACCGCGAGCAGGCCGTAGACGAACGTGACGGTCAGGGCCGGGCCCCACACCTGGTGGTCCCGCATCTGCCAGAACGTCGGGTCGGGACGCAGCACGATGCCGGACAGCAGCTGCTTCCAGTGCAGCCGGGGGCCGGCCGGCGGTGCGGAGGACTGGCCGGCGCGGTACGTGCCGCCGGCGGCGTACTCACCGTCGGCCGGGCCGTTGCCGTACTGATCGGGGTACCCGCCGTACGCGTCCGGGGCCTCGCCGATGCTGAACTGCCGGGTGCTGCCGGGGTTGTTGTCGCCGCCGTACGGTGCGTAGCCGGCGCCGCCGGCGTCGCCGAAGTACTCGGGCTCGCCGTACTGCTGCGGCTGCCCCTGCGGTCCGCCGCCGTACTGCTGCCACTGCCCGTGCGGTGGCGGCGCGGCCTGCTGTCCGTACGGCGCCTGCTGTCCGTACGGCGCCTGCTGCGCCTGCCCCTGGTGCCCCTGCTGTCCGTTCTGCGCGGGGCGGGCATCCCGTCCGCGACCCATCCTGAATCCAGCCACGCCTTCGAAAGTACCTGGTCCCCGGGGGCGGGGTGGCCGAGTGGGGAGATGGGGGTGCGTTTGGGGCTGAGCTGTGACAGTTCGCTGCGCTTGGCTGTCGGTCCACGTACTCGGCTGCAGCGCCGTGTCGGTTGCTCGCCGTTGCTCCCCCACTGCCTAAAGGGCGTGGGAGGTACCCCCAGCGGCGGGCGTGTGTTTGTCGGGTGCGGTGACAGCCCTCCGGACTTCGTCCTCCGGTCTGTCTTCTCCCGTGGGTGGGGAAAAGCTGAGTGGGGGTGCGTGTGATTGCTCACGTGCACCCCCACTCGGGGTCTTTCTCAAGGTTCTTCAGGTGTGGGCTACTTCACCGGCTCGGGCTCCGGCTCGTTCGCCGTTTCCGGCTCGTCCGTCGGGTCGGTGGGGGTCTTGACGGAGTCCAGCAGGAGCTGGGCGACGTCGACGACCTGGATGGATTCCTTCGCCTTGCCGTCGTTCTTCTTGCCGTTGACCGAGTCGGTGAGCATGACCAGGCAGAAGGGGCAGGCGGTGGAGACGATGTCGGGGTTGAGGGAGAGGGCCTCGTCGACGCGTTCGTTGTTGATGCGCTTGCCGATGCGCTCTTCCATCCACATGCGGGCTCCGCCGGCGCCGCAGCAGAAGCCGCGCTCCTTGTGGCGGTGCATCTCCTCGTTCCGCAGGCCCGGCACCTTGGCGATGATCTCGCGCGGCGGGGTGTAGACCTTGTTGTGGCGGCCCAGGTAGCAGGGGTCGTGGTAGGTGATCAGGCCCTCGACCGGGGTGACGGGGATGAGCTTGCCCTCGTCGATGAGGTGCTGCAGCAGCTGCGTGTGGTGGATGACCTCGAACTCGCCGCCCAGCTGGGGGTACTCGTTCGCGATGGTGTTGAAGCAGTGCGGGCAGGTCGCGACGATCTTCTTCTTGGACTTCGGCTTCTTCGTCGACTCGTCTTCCGAGTCCTCGCCGAAGGCCATGTTCAGCATCTCGACGTTCTGCTGACCGAGCTGCTGGAAGAGGAACTCGTTGCCCAGGCGGCGGGCCGAGTCACCGGTGCACGCCTCGTCGCCGCCCATGATCGCGAACTTCACGCCCGCGATGTGGAGGAGTTCGGCGAAGGCCTTGGTGGTCTTCTTGGCGCGGTCCTCGAGGGCTCCGGCGCAGCCGACCCAGTACAGGTAGTCGACCTCGGTGAGGTCCTCGATGTCCTTGCCGACGACCGGGACCTCGAAGTCGACCTCCTTGGTCCAGGCGAGCCGCTGCTTCTTGGCCAGGCCCCAGGGGTTTCCCTTCTTCTCCAGGTTCTTGAGCATCGTGCCGGCTTCGGAGGGGAAGCTGGACTCGATCATGACCTGGTAGCGGCGCATGTCGACGATGTGGTCGACGTGCTCGATGTCGACCGGGCACTGCTCGACGCAGGCACCGCAGGTGGTGCAGGACCACAGCACGTCCGGGTCGATGACGCCGTTCTCCTCCAGCGTCCCGATCAGCGGGCGCTCGGCCTCGGCCAGCGCCGACGCGGGCACGTCCTTGAGCTGCTCCTCGGTGGCCTGCTCCGTGCCCTCCATGTCCTTGCCGCCGCCGGCGAGCAGGTAGGGGGCCTTGGCGTGCGAGTGGTCGCGCAGGGCCATGATCAGCAGCTTGGGGGAGAGCGGCTTGCCGGTGTTCCACGCGGGGCACTGCGACTGGCAGCGGCCGCACTCGGTGCAGGTGGAGAAGTCCAGCAGGCCCTTCCAGGAGAAGTGCTCGATCTGGGAGACGCCGAACTGGTCGTCCTCGCCCGGGTCCTCGAAGTCGATCGGCTTGCCCGCCGAGGTCATCGGCTGCAGCGCGCCCAGGGCGACGTCGCCGTCGGCCTCGCGCTTGAACCAGATGTTGGGGAAGGCCAGGAAGCGGTGCCAGGCGATGCTCATGTCGGTGTTGAGGCCGACCGTGATCGCCCACGTCATCGTCACGCCGAGCTTGATCATGGCGACGAAGTAGGTCAGGTTCTGCAGGGTGCCGAGGCTGAGCCCCTTGAACGCCGCGACGAGGGGGTACGAGGCGAAGTACGCGGGCTCGTAGCCGTCGACGTGGTGCAGGGCGCCTTCGAGGCCGCGCAGCGTCATGATGGCCAGACCGATGACGAGGATGACGTACTCGACGAAGTACGCCTGCCAGGCGGTCGAACCGGCGAAGCGGGACTTGCGGCCGGCCCGCGAGGGCAGGTTCATCAGCCGGATCACCATCAGCACGATGATGCCGAGCGTGGTGGCCGTACCGATGAACTCGGTGTAGAGCTCGTAGGGCAGCCAGTTGCCGATGACCGGCAGCACCCAGTCGGCCTTGAAGAGCTGGCCGTAGGCGTTGACGATCGTCAGCCCCAGGGTGAGGAAGCCGACGGCGACGAACCAGTGGGCGACGCCGATGACACCCCACTTGTTCATGCGGGTGTGGCCGACGAACTCTTTGCCGAGGGTGATCGTGCGCTGCTTCGGGTCATCGGTGCGGGTGCCCGCCGGAACCGGCGAACCGAGCCGGAAGAACCGGACGAACCGGGCGATGGCTCGGCCGACGAGCGCAACACCGACTGCCGTGAGGACCAGCACCACGATGATCGCGGCGAGTTGCATTGGGGGCTCCTCGAACCTGCGAGAGCGGAATTACTAAGCAGTAACTTTTTGGGTCTGACGCTGAGGTTACCCATTCTCCCCGGTGCCATGAAGGCGCCCGGCCGGTGATCTGTGTCGCGCAGGCAACCCTGCGTCGCGGGCGGACGTCCTCGGGGAGGGTCGGGTGACGATAAGCGCGACATAAAAGTTGAGTGGACGCGACTCAGGTCTGTTGACAGGTTTTTCTTGGTGTTGCACTCTTGAGCCTGTTCCACTCAAGTCAGCTGGAGGAATCGAAATGGCACGTGCGGTCGGCATCGACCTGGGCACGACGAACTCCGTCGTCAGTGTTCTTGAAGGCGGTGAGCCCACCGTCATCACCAACGCCGAGGGCGCCAGGACCACGCCGTCCGTCGTCGCCTTCGCGAAGAACGGCGAGGTGCTGGTCGGCGAGGTCGCCAAGCGCCAGGCGGTCACCAACGTCGACAGGACCATCCGGTCGGTCAAGCGCCACATGGGCACCGACTGGAAGATCGGCATTGACGGCAAGGACTTCAACCCGCAGCAGATGAGCGCCTTCATCCTGCAGAAGCTCAAGCGGGACGCCGAGGCGTATCTGGGCGAGAAGGTCGTCGACGCGGTCATCACCGTTCCGGCCTACTTCAACGACTCCGAGCGCCAGGCCACCAAGGAGGCCGGTGAGATCGCGGGCCTCAACGTCCTGCGCATCGTCAACGAGCCCACCGCGGCCGCCCTGGCCTACGGCCTGGAGAAGGACGACCAGACCATTCTGGTCTTCGACCTCGGTGGCGGCACCTTCGACGTCTCGCTGCTGGAGATCGGCGACGGCGTCGTCGAGGTGAAGGCCACCAACGGTGACAACCACCTCGGTGGTGACGACTGGGACCAGCGCGTCGTCGACTACCTGGTCAAGCAGTTCCAGAACGGCCACGGCGTCGACCTGTCCAAGGACAAGATGGCGCTGCAGCGGCTGCGCGAGGCCGCCGAGAAGGCGAAGATCGAGCTGTCGTCGTCCACCGAGACGACGATCAACCTGCCGTACATCACCGCCTCGGCCGAGGGCCCGCTGCACCTGGACGAGAAGCTCACCCGCTCGCAGTTCCAGCAGCTGACCGCGGACCTCCTCGAGCGCTGCAAGACCCCGTTCCACAACGTCATCAAGGACGCCGGCATCCAGCTGGCCGAGATCGACCACGTGGTCCTGGTCGGCGGTTCGACCCGTATGCCGGCCGTCGCCGAGCTCGTCAAGGAGCTGACCGGCGGCAAGGACGCCAACAAGGGCGTCAACCCGGACGAGGTCGTGGCCATCGGCGCCACCCTGCAGGCCGGTGTCCTCAAGGGCGAGGTCAAGGACGTCCTCCTGCTGGACGTCACCCCGCTGTCCCTGGGCATCGAGACCAAGGGCGGCATCATGACCAAGCTCATCGAGCGGAACACGACGATCCCGACCAAGCGGTCCGAGATCTTCACCACCGCCGAGGACAACCAGCCGTCCGTGCAGATCCAGGTCTACCAGGGCGAGCGCGAGATCGCGGCGTACAACAAGAAGCTCGGGATGTTCGAGCTGACCGGTCTGCCGCCGGCCCCGCGTGGCGTCCCGCAGATCGAGGTCTCCTTCGACATCGACGCCAACGGCATCATGCACGTGACCGCGAAGGACCTGGGCACGGGCAAGGAGCAGAAGATGACCGTCACCGGCGGCTCCTCGCTGCCGAAGGACGAGGTCGACCGCATGCGGGAGGAGGCCGAGCGGTACGCGGACGAGGACCACAAGCGCCGCGAGGCCGCCGAGGCCCGCAACCAGGGCGAGCAGCTCGTCTACCAGACCGAGAAGTTCCTCAAGGACAACGAGGACAAGGTCCCCGGTGAGGTCAAGACCGAGGTCGAGACCGCCGTCGGTGAGCTGAAGGAGAAGCTCAAGGGCGAGGACACCGCGGAGATCCGCACCGCCACCGAGAAGGTCGCGGCCGTCTCCCAGAAGCTCGGCCAGGCCATGTACGCCGACGCCCAGGCCGCGCAGGGCGCCGAGGGTGCGCCGGCCGGTGAGCAGGCCAAGGCCGACGCCGCCGACGACGTCGTGGACGCCGAGATCGTCGACGACGAGAAGCCCAAGAAGGACGGTGCCGCGTGACGGAGGAGACCCCGGGCTTTGAAGAGAAGCCCGACGTCCCCTCCGACGCCGCAACCCCCGAAGACGCGGCGCAGGAGGCCGAGTCCGCCGACAAGGCGGGCTCGGCCCCGGCCGGGGACGTACAGGACGTAGCTCTCCAGGCGCAGCTGGACCAGGTGCGTACGGCGCTCAACGAGCGCACGGCGGACCTCCAGCGGCTCCAGGCGGAGTACCAGAACTACCGCCGTCGGGTGGAACGGGACCGGGTCGCGGTCAAGGAGATCGCGGCGGCGAACCTGCTGTCCGAGCTCCTTCCCGTGCTCGACGACGTCGGCCGGGCGCGTGAACACGGCGAGCTGGTCGGCGGCTTCAAGTCGGTCGCCGAGTCGCTGGAAACCGTGGTCGCCAAGCTCGGTCTGCAGCAGTTCGGCAAGGAGGGCGAGCCCTTCGACCCGACGATCCACGAGGCCCTGATGCACTCGTACGCGCCCGACGTCACGGAGACGACGTGCGTGGCGATTCTGCAGCCCGGGTATCGCATCGGTGAGCGAACGATCCGCCCCGCGCGGGTCGCCGTCGCCGAACCGCAGCCGGGCGCGCAGAGCGCCAAGTCCGGATCGGATGACGACGCCAAGGCTTCGGACGAGGAGAGCGGTGGCCCGGAAGAGGGCTGACGTGAGCACAAACAGAAGAACCGCGCGGGAGGAGGGACGTCGGGGATGAGCACCAAGGACTTCGTCGAGAAGGACTATTACAAGGTCCTCGGCGTCCCGAAGGACGCCACCGAAGCGGAGATCAAGAAGGCGTACCGCAAGCTGGCCCGGGAGAACCACCCGGACGCCAACAAGGGCGACGCCAAGGCCGAGGAGCGCTTCAAGGAGATCTCCGAGGCCAATGACGTCCTGGGGGACGCCAAGCGCCGCAAGGAGTACGACGAGGCGCGCGCGCTGTTCGGCAACGGCGGCTTCCGGCCGGGGCCGGGCGGCGGCGGCAGCTTCAACTTCGACCTGGGCGACCTGTTCGGGGGCTCGGCCGGTGGCGGCGGTGGTGCCGGCGGCTTCGGCGGCGGGCTCGGCGACGTCTTCGGCGGTCTGTTCAACCGCGGCGGCGGTGCGGGTACGCGTACCCAGCCGCGGCGCGGCCAGGACGTCGAGTCCGAGGTGACGCTGAGCTTCACCGAGGCGGTCGACGGGGCCACGGTCCCGCTGCGGATGTCCAGCCAGGCGGCCTGCAAGGCCTGTTCGGGCACCGGCGACAAAAACGGTACGCCTCGGGTCTGCCCGACCTGTGTCGGCACCGGCCAGGTCAGCCGGGGCGCGGGCGGCGGCTTCTCGCTCACCGACCCGTGCGCCGACTGCAAGGGCCGCGGCCTGATCGCGCAGGACCCGTGCGACGTCTGCAAGGGCAGCGGACGGGCCACCAGCGCGCGCACGATGCAGGTCCGCATCCCCGCGGGCGTCTCCGACGGGCAGCGGATCCGGCTGCGCGGCAAGGGCGCTCCCGGTGAGCGGGGCGGCCCGGCCGGCGACCTGTACGTGGTCGTGCACGTCGGCGCCCACCCGGTCTTCGGCCGCAAGGGCGACAACCTCACCGTCACGGTGCCGGTCACCTTCCCGGAGGCGGCCCTCGGCGGCGAGGTGAAGGTGCCGACGCTGGGCGGTCCGCCGGTGACGCTGAAGGTGCCGGCCGGCACTCCCAACGGACGCACGATGCGGGCCCGGGGCAAGGGCGCGGCCCGCAAGGACGGCACCCGGGGTGATCTGCTGGTCACCATCGAGGTCGTCGTTCCCCAGGACCTCAGCGACGGCGCGAGGGAAGCGCTGGAGTCCTATCGCGAGGCGACCGCGGGGGCCGACCCGCGGGCGGAGCTGTTCCAGGCCGCGAAGGGAGCTTGAGATGGAGAGCCGGGGCGGGCAGCGTCGTAACCCGTATGAACTGACCGAAGAGTCGCCGGTGTACGTCATCTCCGTCGCGGCTCAGCTCTCCGGCCTGCATCCGCAGACCCTTCGGCAGTACGACCGGCTGGGGCTGGTCTCGCCCGACCGCACGGCCGGGCGGGGCCGCCGCTACTCCGCCCGGGACATCGAGCTGCTCCGCACGGTGCAGCAGCTGTCCCAGGACGAGGGCATCAACCTCGCCGGCATCAAGCGCATCATCGAGCTGGAGAACCAGGTCGCGGCCCTGCAGCAGCGGATCGTCGAGCTGCAGGGTGCCCTGGAGGGCGCGGCCAGCGCGATGCAGCAGCGGGAGGCCGCGGTGCACGCCTCGTATCGGCGTGATCTGGTGCCCTATCAGGACGTGCAGCAGACCAGCGCGCTGGTGGTGTGGCGGCCGAAGCGGTCCGAGTGACGGGCGCCGCGCCCGGCAGTTTCCCGGCCGAGGGCCGGGGTGGTGACGAGCCGCCCCGGCCCTCGGTCGTGTCCGGGGCGGGCCGCACGGCGGTGCCGGGCCGGGGAAGGCCCCGGCGGGGCGCTCAGCAGCCGTTGTAGCCCGCGGTCGGCATCGAAAGCCGGCGGTGCACCTGTGACTTCATCGCGAGCGTGTAGACCGGCTCGTCGAGATCGGCGGTCTCCAGCCGGACGCCGGCCGCCGCGCAGCGGGCACTGAATTCGTCGGCGCCGTCGATGGCGTTCTCCAGCGCCCGCCGATTGGGCGTCACGAACACGTCGACCAGGCCCTTTTCGACGTCGCGCCACAGCGCGCTGTGGTCGGCGCGCAGGTGATGCAGGGTGAGCTGGCAGGTCAGGTGGTAATCACGGGCCGCCGCCCACTGTTTGCACATGTCGTGCTGGCTGCGGTCGTCGACCAGGAACGGGTCCTCGTCCAGCTCGGACAGCGGCATCAGGCAGGCGATCGCCGTCACTCGGACCGAGTTCATCGTGCCCTCCGGTGCGTGGCGACTGTGGGGGCGACGATACCCCCGAGGGCGGCCCGTGGTGGAGGGGCGGTACCGGGTGGCGAGGCGTAGCCGCAGGCGTGGCAGATCTTCCAGCCGTCCTGGTTGACCGCGAGCTGGCCGCCGCAGCGCGGACAGAGCTCGGCGTGCGGGTGTGGGCGGGCGGGGTGCGGACGGCGCGGAACGGTCGTCACGATGCGCAAAGCCGACGCCATGGCGCCTCCAGCTGCCTTCTTCCGGCCGGGACGACGCCGAAGTTGTCCGTCGTTGTCCGGTGCTGTTCGGTCCCCGTCGTACTTGGGTACCAGGTGGCGCGGTGACACCGGATGCGGAGCGTCCGTTTTCGGACAGGTCTGGACCAGGGGCTCCCCCGGGGGCTCAGGCCCGTCCCATGGCCCTGGTCACCGTGATCTCGATCATGACCCGATCGGGGTTGGGGGCCGGCGTCCGCCCGTACCGCTCGGCGTACCGCGCGACGGCGTCGGCCACCGCCTCGGCCTCGGTCCGCACCCGCGCGATGCCCTCCAGGGTCGCCCAACGGCCCCGGTCGACCTGGCAGACGGCGACCCGCGCCCCGTCCGGCCCGGCGGCCAGCACGTTCTTGACCTTGGTGCTGTCCTTGCGGGTGATGACCCGCGCGATCCGCTGCCCGGCGTCGTAGGTGACCCCCACCGGAACGACGTGCGGCGTCCCGTCGGGCCGCAGCGTGGTGAGCGTCGGCATCTGGTACTCGCCCCAGAAGGCGAGGTACTCGGGACTGAGGGCGCTGAGGTCGTGGGCCATGCGGGTCAGGGTAATTGGGGGGCAGGCTGGAGGGAGCCCCGGTGCCCGAATCGGGCCGGAGTGGCCTGAGTGGAACGGACCCGAATCGGGCCGGAGTGGCCTTGAGTGGAATAGACTCAACTTATCGCACGTTGGCATAGGCAGGATTGGCTCAGGGAACGTGCGCCGGTACCGGGTACGGGCACGAGTACGAGGAGGATCACAAGGCCGTGGACGCCGAGCTGACCAACAAGAGCCGGGAGGCGCTGAGCGCCGCCAATGAGCGGGCGGTCACCGCCGGGCACGCGGACATGACGTCCGCGCATCTCCTGCTCGCGCTGCTGGCCGGGCAGGACAACGAGAACATCATGGACCTGCTGGCCGCCGTGGAGGCCGACGCCGCCGCGCTGCGCAACGGTGCCGAGCGGCAGCTCGCCGGGCTGCCCAGCGCGCAGGGCTCGACGGTCGCCCCGCCGCAGCCGGACCGCGAGCTGCTGACCGCCATCGCGGACGCCACCCAGCGGGCCAGGGACCTCGGGGACGACTACGTCTCCACCGAGCACCTGCTGATCGGGATCGCCGCCAAGGGCGGGCGCACCGGCGAGCTGCTGGAGCAGCAGGGCGCCTCCGCCAAGAAGCTGCTGGCCGCGTTCGAGGCGAACCGCGGCGGGCAGCGGGTGACCAACCCCGACCCGGAGGGCACGTACAAGGCGCTGGAGAAGTTCGGTACGGACTTCACCGCGGCCGCCCGCGAGGGCAAGCTCGACCCGGTCATCGGCCGGGACCACGAGATCCGGCGGGTGGTGCAGGTGCTCTCCCGCCGGACGAAGAACAACCCGGTGCTGATCGGCGAGCCGGGCGTCGGCAAGACCGCCGTCGTCGAGGGGCTGGCGCAGCGGATCGTCAAGGGCGACGTGCCCGAGTCGCTGCGCAACAAGCGGCTGGTCGCGCTGGACCTGGGGGCGATGGTCGCGGGCGCGAAGTACCGCGGTGAGTTCGAGGAGCGGCTGAAGACCGTCCTGGCGGAGATCAAGTCCAGCGAGGGCCGGATCATCACCTTCATCGACGAGCTGCACACCGTCGTCGGCGCGGGCGCCGGCGGGGACTCGTCGATGGACGCGGGCAACATGCTCAAGCCCATGCTGGCCCGTGGTGAGCTGCGGATGGTCGGTGCGACCACGCTCGACGAGTACCGGGAGCGGATCGAGAAGGACCCCGCGCTGGAGCGGCGCTTCCAGCAGGTGCTGGTCGCCGAGCCGACCGTCGAGGACACGGTCGCGATCCTGCGCGGTCTCAAGGGCCGTTACGAGGCGCACCACAAGGTGCAGATCGCCGACTCCGCGCTGGTCGCCGCGGCCACCCTCTCCGACCGCTACATCACCTCCCGCTTCCTGCCGGACAAGGCGATCGACCTGGTCGACGAGGCCGCGTCCCGGCTCCGGATGGAGATCGACTCCTCGCCCGTGGAGATCGACGAGCTCCAGCGTGCCGTCGACCGGCTCAAGATGGAGGAGCTGGCGCTGCGCAACGAGACCGATGCCGGCTCCCTCGCGCGCCTGGAGAAGCTGCGCAAGGACCTCGCCGACAAGGAGGAGGAGCTGCGCGGACTGACCGCCCGGTGGGAGAAGGAGAAGCAGAGCCTCAACCGCGTCGGTGAGCTGAAGGAGAAGCTCGACGAACTGCGCGGCCAGGCCGAGCGCGCCCAGCGGGACGGCGACTTCGACACCGCCTCCAAGCTGCTCTACGGCGAGATCCCGGGCGTCGAGCGGGAGCTGGAGGAGGCCGCGGCCGCCGAGGCCGAGCAGGAGGCCGCCAAGGAATCCATGGTCAAGGAGGAGGTCGGCCCGGACGACATCGCGGACGTGGTCGGCTCCTGGACCGGCATCCCGGCCGGCCGCCTCCTGGAGGGCGAGACCCAGAAGCTGCTCCGCATGGAGGAGGAGATCGGCAAGCGGCTGATCGGCCAGAGCGAGGCCGTCCGCTCGGTGTCGGACGCGGTCCGCCGCACCCGCGCCGGGATCGCCGACCCGGACCGGCCCACCGGCTCGTTCCTCTTCCTCGGCCCCACCGGCGTCGGCAAGACCGAGCTGGCCAAGGCGCTCGCCGACTTCCTCTTCGACGACGAGCGGGCGATGGTCCGGATCGACATGTCGGAGTACGGCGAGAAGCACAGCGTCGCCCGCCTGGTCGGCGCGCCGCCCGGTTATGTGGGCTACGAGGAGGGCGGCCAGCTGACGGAGGCGGTCCGCCGCCGCCCGTACAGCGTGATCCTGCTCGACGAGGTGGAGAAGGCGCACACCGAGGTCTTCGACGTCCTGCTCCAGGTGCTCGACGACGGCCGGCTCACGGACGGCCAGGGCCGCACGGTCGACTTCCGGAACACCATCCTGATCCTCACCTCCAACCTGGGCTCCGCCTTCCTGATGGACCCGCTGCTGAAGGAGGAGGAGAAGAAGGAGAAGGTGCTGGAGACCGTCCGCGCGTCCTTCCGGCCCGAATTCCTCAACCGGCTCGACGACGTGGTGGTCTTCCACCCGCTCGGCACGGAACAGCTGCAGCGGATCGCCCGGATCCAGCTGGACCACCTCCAGCGCCGGCTCGGCGACCGCCGGCTCACCCTGGACGTCACCGACCGCGCGCTGGACTGGCTCGCCTGGCTCGGCCACGAACCGGTCATCGACGCACCCGCGCCCGACCTGTCGTACGGTGCCCGGCCGCTGCGCCGCCTGGTGCAGACGGCCATCGGCGACCAGCTCGCCCGGGCCATCCTGGCCGGCGAGGTACTCGACGGCGACACCGTACGGGTGGACGTGGACGGCGACGGGGAGCGGCTGACGGTGGCGGCCGCCGGGCGCGCCGCGGCCTGAGCCGGGCCGGCCCGGGTGGCGGACCGACCGCCCGGGCCGCCGGAGCCGCCGGTGGATCGTCCCCTTGACCTACACGTTGCCCGCACCGGCCCCGTCCGGGCTTGCCAGGACGGGGCGGATGTGGGGGAGGATGGCAGGGACCATACGAAGGGAATTCCACGGTGAGCATCGACCCGTCCTCGATTCCGAATTTCGGGGGCCAGCCCGAACCGCAGCCGTCGGGGCCTGATGGTCCCGTCCTGCCAGACCAGGACCTGGTCAAGCAGCTCCTCGACCAGATGGAGCTGAAGTACGTAGTCGACGAGGAGGGTGACCTCGCCGCGCCGTGGGAGCAGTTCCGCACGTACTTCATGTTCCGGGGCGAGGAGGAGCAGCAGATCTTCTCCGTCCGCACGTTCTACGACCGTGTCCACGGCCTCGACGAGAAGTCGAAGCTGCTGGAGGCGATCGACGACTGGAACCGCCGGACGCTGTGGCCCAAGGCCTACACCCACACCCATGACGACGGCACGGTCCGTCTGATCGGTGAGGCATCGATGCTGATCGGCACCGGTGTTTCGCTCGAACACTTCGTGTCGAGCACGGTCAGCTGGGTTCGCGCCTCGATCGAATTCGACAAGTGGATCGTCGAGCAGCTCGGTTTGGAGGCCGAGATCGACGGCGACTCCGACGACAAGCCGGGCGAGGAGGAGGGCTGACACCCCCCTTCACCCCCGGACCCGGCTGCGCGGGCCCAGGAGCATCCGCTCCGGGGCCCGCGTCGTCGTGTCGGGGTCCTCTGGGTAGGAGCCTTCCGGCCGCCGGCTATCCGGCCGCCAGCGCCTTCAGCCGCCCGGCCGCCTCCCGGAGGACCTCGATGCTCTTGCAGAAGGCGAAGCGTACGAACGGGGCACCCTCGTCCTTGTGGTCGTAGAAGACCGCGTTGGGGATGGCGACGACGCCGGCCCGCTCGGGCAGGGACCGGCAGAAGGCGAAGCCGTCGCCCTCGTGGGACAGCTCAGGGCCCAGGGGGCGGATGTCGGTGGTGATGAAGTACGTGCCGGTGGGACGGAAGACCTGGAAGCCGGCGTCGGCCAGGCCGGCGGCGAGCACATCGCGCTTGGCGCGCAGGTCGTCGCGCAGGCCGCTGTAGTAGCTGTCGGGCAGGGCCAGGGCCTCGGCGACGGCGTACTGGAAGGGGCCGGCGGAGACGTAGGTGAGGAACTGCTTGGCCGAGCGGACCGCGGTGATCAGCTCCGGCGCCGCGGTGACCCAGCCGACCTTCCAGCCGGTGAAGGAGAAGGTCTTGCCGGCCGAGCTGATCGTGACGGTGCGGTCGCGCATCCCGGGGAAGGACGCCAGGGGCAGGTGCTCGCCCTCGAAGACGAGGTGCTCGTAGACCTCGTCGGTGATCACGAGGAGATTCCGCTCCACGGCCAGTTCGGCGATCGCGGAGAGCTCCTCGCGGGTCAGCACGGTGCCGGTGGGGTTGTGAGGGGTGTTGAGGAGGAGGAGGCGGGTGTCGTCGGTGA
Source organism: Streptomyces sp. NPDC048197 (assembly GCF_043202395.1). NCBI lineage: Bacteria > Bacillati > Actinomycetota > Actinomycetes > Kitasatosporales > Streptomycetaceae > Streptomyces > Streptomyces sp. NPDC048197. The sequence continues at coordinate 39,075 of NZ_JBIDAJ010000022.1, read as the reverse complement.
CCACGTCCCGGAGCTCGTCGAGGTCGAGGCGGTACGTACCGGATTCCGGCTCGGCGCGCAGGGTCACCGGCACCCGGCGGCCGCCCGCCATGGCGATGCAGGCGGCGTAGGAGTCGTAGTACGGCTCCAGCGCGACGACCTCGTCGCCCGGTTCGAGGAGGGCGAGCAGCGCGGCCGCGATGGCTTCGGTGGCGCCGGCGGTGACCAGGACCTCGGTGTCGGGGTCGTACGACAGGCCCAGGTGGCCGTAGAAGCGCTCCTGGTGGGCGGCGACGGCGGTGCGCAGCTCGGGGATGCCGGGGCCGGGCGGGTACTGGTTGCCGCGGCCGTCGCGCAGGGCGCGCACCGCCGCCTCCCTGACCTCTTCGGGGCCGTCGGCGTCCGGGAAGCCCTGGCCGAGGTTGAGCGAGCCGGTGCGCACGGCGAGTGCCGACATCTCGGCGAAGATCGTGGTGCCGAATTCGGCGAGGCGGCGATTGAGCAGCGGTCGGTCCATGCGCGCCATCCTGCGCCGAACCTCTGGAGTTCCTCAACTGTGCTTTGAGACGCGCAGGGCGAGGGCATCAGCCCCAGCACACAAGGACGGAAGCGGTCGCCGACGCGGCGGCCGGCGGCCCGGGAGGGGCCGTGACGGCGCACCGGGCGCCGGACGGAGCGATGCGCCCCCACTGCCTGAAGGGCGGGGGAGGTGCCCCACGCTTCGGGGGGAGCGAAAGGAGTGTGAGGCAGATGATGGGGCTCGTATTCTTCGGGCTGGTCTGTGCGGTGGTGCTCGGGGTCGTGGCCCTGGCCGTGCGGAACGGGGGCGGCACCCGCGGCGGGAGCTCGGCCGGCGCCAGCTGGTGGGCGGGTGGCGACTCGGGGTCGGGCGGCCACCACGGCGGGCACCACGGTGGGCACCACGGCGGTGGTCACGGCGGCGGGCACCACGGCGGGCACTCGTGCGGCGGCGGTGGTGGCTGCGGCGGTGGCGGGGGCTGCGGCGGAGGGTCCTGAACCGTACACATGCGCGTGGCCCATGCCTCTGCGCATATGCGCCCGGCGGGCCGGGAAACGGACGTCAACGCCCGCTGGGCGCAAGGTAGTTGAACAGATGAACTGCTAAGCCCTCTAGGGGATGGAAACCCCCAGGAGATGGGTAAAACTGCTGTGGGTGACCCGGCATTCATGATTCCCTCTTCATAGAGAATCCCCCACGTTCTCCGATTCCCACGTGGGCACGAGCCGGCAGGCAGACGTACATTCCTGATCCTTCACGGGCGGGCCGGCCCACCATTCCACTGCGTGCTTGCGGAGCCGACCCATGCTCACCACTTTGAAGACGGCGTACACCGATACCCGTGCATCCGACCTGGCCTGGGCGCTGGGCAGGGAACCCCTGCCGGCGCTGGCCGTGCTCGATCTCCAACACCACGACGTGCAGGTCCAGTTGAGGCTGCTCGGCGCCTCCCACCAGGTCATCCTCGAAGAGGAGCGCGGGACGTGTTCCGAGACCGTCGCCTGCATGCCGGGCAGCAGCACCCCGCTGCCGCTCGGCGTGGCCAAGCGCCTGGGGGACTGGGAGTACGAGTTCGCCGCGCATGTGGAGACCCTGTCGCGCGGTTCGTTCGCCGGGCGCGCGCAGGAGTTGCTCGCGCTGGTCGCCGAGCATCCGTACGGGCTCGCCGGGACGTTCCCCGGTTCGCCGCACGCCTTCACGGCGCTGCTGGCGCAGTGCCAGCGGGACCAGGTGCGCTGGCGGACCTGGCACGCGTATCCGCAGGAGGGCCGTTTGGTGGCCACCCGGACCCGGGTGGGCGTACGCGCGGCGGTCGCGGCTGTCTAGAGGCGCCTCCGCACTGCGGTGCACGCCCGGCGGGGGGAGACGCGGCAGGGCGCGCGCGGTGTTGCGTGCGCGGGCGCGCAACGTCCGCCGTCCGCCGCGGACTTGCGCTCCGGCATCGCTCAACTGACGCGTGTAGCCCGCAGAGTGCACTCGTGTGGGTGACCAAGGGGCACGGAATCGTCACGTAGCGTTCACGCATGATCGACCCGCCAGAGTCTGCTCTCACCGGCACCCTGGAGCCGCCGGAGGCCATGACATCGGCGCGGCTGCCCGTCCCGGCCGGGCTCGGCCGGCTGCTCGTGCTCTGCGTGGTCTTCGTCTGCGCCGCCTGCGGACTGGTCTACGAACTCGAACTCGTCGCGCTGGCCACGTACTTGGTGGGCGACTCGGTCACCCAGGCCTCGGTCGTGCTGTCCGTCATGGTCTTCGCGATGGGCGTCGGCGCGCTGCTCGCCAAGCGGCTGCGCTGCCGGGCGGCGGTCGGCTTCGGCGTGGTCGAGGCCGGACTCGCCCTGGTCGGCGGCAGCTCCGCGATGGCGCTCTACGCCTGCTTCGCCTGGTTCGCCCAGTCCCGCTCCGCGCTGGTCGCCTTCTCCCTGGTCATCGGCGTCCTGATCGGCGCCGAGGTGCCGCTGCTGATGACCCTGATCCAGCGGGTGCGGCGCCAGGACGCCGGCGGGGCGGTCGCCGACCTGTTCGCCGCGGACTACGTCGGCGCGCTCGTCGGCGGCCTGGCCTTTCCCTTCCTGCTGCTGCCCAGCCTCGGCCAGCTGACCGGCGCGCTGGTCACCGGCACCGTCAACGACGTGGCCGGCGGCGCCCTGGTGCTCTGGCTGTTCCGCCGCGACCTGACCGCCCGCGCCCGCTGGACCCTGCTCGTGGTCAACGTCCTCGTCCTGGCGCTGCTCGCCACCGGCGTGCTGCTGGCCGCGCCCTTCGAACGTGCCGCGCGCCGGGCGGTGTACGGCTCGGCGGCCCGGGTCGCGGTGCAGACCGGCGTCCAGGAGGTGGTGCTGACCGGCGGGACGGGGACCGGTGCGGGACGGGCGAGGAAAGGTTCCGGCCGGCCGCTGGAGCTCTATCTCGACGGCCGGCTGCGGGTCAGCGCGGACACCGAATTCCGCTACCACGAAGCGCTGGTGCACCCGGCGATGGCCGCCGGGCCGCACGCCCGGGTCCTGGTCCTCGGCGGCGGCGACGGCCTCGCCGTACGCGAGATCCTCCGCTACCGCGCGGTCCGCTCGGTGACGGTCGTCGAGCTCGACCCCGGCGTCCTCCGGCTGGCCCGTACGGACCCCGGCCTGACCCGCCTGAACGGTCACTCGCTCGGCGACCCCCGGGTCCACGTCGTCACCGCCGACGCCTTCGACTGGCTGCGCGACCGGCACGCCCCCGGCCACCGCACGGCGCCGTACGACGTCATCGTCTCCGACCTCCCCGACCCCGGCATCACCGCCAGCACCAAGCTGTACTCCCAGGAGTTCTACGGTCTCGCCGCGCGGCTGCTGGCCGACCGCGGACGCCTGGTGGTGCACGCCGGACCGCCGCTCGCCCGGGCCCGGGCGTACTGGACGGTGGACGCGACGGTCCGCTCGGTCGGGCTGGCCACCGACCCGTACCGCATGCCCGGCCGCCTCGGGTCCTTCGTCGGACCGGACCGCTCGGCCGACCCCACCCCGCGCCCGACCGGCGAACCGCTCACCGTCGGACCGGCGCCCGGCTACTGGGGCTTCGTGCTCGCCGCCCGGCACCGCCCCCGCTTCGGCCCGGCGCCCGACGCACCCCCGCCACCGGTGACCCGCGAGGCGCTCCGGGCCGCCCGGCACGGCGACCTCCGCGACCGCATCCCCGGCCTGCCGGCCTCCACGCTGATGCGTCCGCGCTATCAGGACTGAGCACCGGGACCGAGCACCAGGACTGAGCACCAGGATTGAGCCGCTCCGCGACCGGGGCAGGGTACGCGCGGCGGCCCCGACCCGCGCCGGAGTGCAGAAAGTTGTGCGTGGGCGGGCACGGTTCCGGGGGCGCTGGGTAGGCTCCGTTGTCATGGAGCATGAGGTGTACGTTCCGTTTCCCGTCCGGACCGTGCGGCAGGCGCTCACCGAACCGGAGCGGGTGGCGCGCTGTGTCCCCGGAGTCCAGCTCGACGCCGATGCCGCCCCGCACCGCCCCGAGGGCCGGCTGCGGCTGCGCGTCGGAAGCTCCACCATCACCTACCGCGGCAGTCTCACGGTCGGCGAACCGGCGGACGGCGGCCCCGGCGACGACGGCACCGCCGAACTGACCGTCGAGGCGAAGGGCACCGAATCCGTGGGCGACGGGGCGGTCGCGCTCACCTTGACCGTACGGCTGTCCCCGGCCACCGAGCCCGGCCCCGGCACCACCCTGGCCTGCGCCGGCACCGTCCACAGCGACGGCCGGCTGGCCGAGGCCACCGACCGGTCCGCCGAGGCCGCCGGGCGCCGGCTGCTGGACCGGTTCGCCGAGAACCTCGCCGACGACCTGCGGCAGCGCCCGGTGGCCGAAGGCCCCGCCCGGACCGGCGTCTTCGACGCCGAGGTGCCGCCGCCCTCCCTGGACCCGCTCAGCGACGAGGACGCCATCGAGGAGGCCGACCTGGCCGACGCGGGCGACGCCGCCGAGGAACCCGGGCTCGCCTACGACGACGACCTGGACGAGGTCGCCCCGGCCGAGGCCGCGCACGCCCGCCGCACGATGATCGGGCGCAGCGCCGAGGAGGTCGACCACGCCCCGCCGCGCGGCCGGTACGCGCCGGTGCCCGCACCCGAGCCCAATGCCACCTCGCTGACCCTGCGCTGGGCGGCGCCGGCCGCCGCGGTGGTGCTGGCGTCCGCCGTCGTCGTCGGCCGGGTGCTGCGCCGCCGCCGCTGACCGCGACCCCCGGCGACTTCCCCCGGCACGGCCCGGCGCACCGCTAGGGTCGGGCCCCGTGAGTACCGACAACACCACGCAGGGCGGCGCGCCGGACGGGGTACGGCTGGCCGCCGGAGACACCGAAGTGACCGTCCGGCCGGACCACGGCTGCCGGGTCGAAAGCCTCCGGGTCGGCGGTACGGAACTGCTGCGGCAGGGCGACAAGTACGGCTGTTTCCCGATGGTTCCGTGGTGCGGCCGGCTCGCGCACGGCGAGTTCCGCAACGGCGGCGAGCTGCACCGCATGCTGCTGAACGCCCCGCCGCACGCGATCCACGGCACCGGCCGCGACCTCCGCTGGCACACCGCCCGCACCGGCCCGACGGAGGCGGTCTTCACCTACGACCTCACCGATCCGGCGGCGCCCTGGCCGTACCCGGGGCGGGTCACCCAGCTCGTCCAGCTCGGCGCGGACGGCACCTCGCTCACCCTCACCATGGGCGTCGAGGCGACCGGCGACTCCTTCCCGGCGCAGGCCGGCTGGCACCCGTGGTTCCGGCGGAACCTCGGCGAGGGGGCGGACGTACACCTCGACTTCCTGCCCGAGTGGCAGGAGGAGCGGGGCCCCGACCACCTCCCGACCGGCCGCCGGATCACCCCGCGGCCCGGCCCCTGGGACGACTGTTTCGGCGTGCCGCGCGGGGTGGCCGCCACCCTCACCTGGCCGGGCCGGCTGGAACTGAAGGTCACCAGCCGCGCCGAGTGGGTGGTGGTCTACGACGAGCAGGAGGCCGCGGTCTGCGTCGAACCGCAGACCGGCCCGCCCAACGGCCTCAACACCCTGCCCCGCCTGGTCACCCCCATCGACCCGCTGGAGATCTCCATGACCTGGAGCTGGCGGAGCCTGTCCGGGGACACCGCATAAGCTCGGGACCATGAGTGACGACGTGCGCGGCGAGCTGCTGCAGCAGATCAAGGACAAGGCCGTGGTGCACGGCAAGGTGACGCTTTCCTCCGGCAAGGAGGCCGACTACTACATCGACCTGCGCCGGATCACCCTGGACGGCGAGGCCGCGCCGCTGGTGGGGCAGCTGATGCTGGACATCACGGCCGATCTGGACTACGACGCGGTGGGCGGGCTGACGCTGGGCGCCGACCCGGTGGCGACCTCGATGCTGCACGCCTCCGCCGCGCGCGGCCGGCGGCTGGACTCCTTCGTCGTCCGCAAGGCCCAGAAGGCGCACGGCATGCAGCGCCGCATCGAGGGCCCGGACATCACCGGCCGCCGGGTCCTGGTCGTCGAGGACACCTCCACCACCGGCGGCTCCCCGCTGACCGCCGTCGAGGCGGCCCGGGAGGCGGGCGCCGAGGTCGTCGCGGTGGCCACCATCGTCGACCGCGGCGCCGCGTCCGCTATCGCCGACGCCGGACTGCGCTATATCACGGGCTTCCAGCTCGCCGACCTCGGCCTCGCCTGAGGGTGACCCGGCACCCGGCGCTGACGCGGGCGTAACGGTCTGACCTGCGGGTTCGCCCAGGGGCGGTAGGTTTCACGTGAAACCGGCCGCCCCTTTCGCGTGGTGGCCGGATGGGGGAGGTGGAGCAATCCGCGGAGTCTGGGAAGATGTGCTCGGCAACGTCGCCGTCCCAGGTCAGGGCCAAGAACGCACACCCGCACATACAAGGAGCGGACAGATGCCCATCGCAACCCCCGAGGTCTACAACGAGATGCTGGACCGGGCGAAGGCAGGCAAGTTCGCCTACCCGGCCATCAACGTCACGTCGACGCAGACGCTGCACGCCGCGCTGCGAGGGTTCGCCGAGGCCGAGAGCGACGGCATCATCCAGATCTCCACCGGTGGTGCGGAGTTCCTGGGTGGTCAGCACAACAAGGACATGGTGACCGGCGCGGTCGCGCTCGCCGAGTTCGCGCACGTCGTGGCCGACAAGTACGGCATCACCGTCGCGCTGCACACCGACCACTGCCCCAAGGACAAGCTCGACGGCTATGTCCGCCCGCTGCTCGACATCTCCGCCGAGCGCGTCGCCAAGGGCCAGAACCCGCTGTTCCAGTCGCACATGTGGGACGGCTCGGCCGAGACCCTCGCCGACAACCTGGCCATCGGCCAGGAGCTGCTCGCCAAGGCCGCCGCCGCCAAGATCATTCTTGAGGTCGAGATCACCCCGACCGGCGGCGAGGAGGACGGCGTCACCCACGAGATCAACGACGAGCTCTACACCACGGTCGACGACGCGCTGCGCACCGCCGAGGCGCTGGGCCTGGGCGAGAAGGGCCGCTACCTGCTCGCCGCCTCCTTCGGCAACGTCCACGGCGTCTACAAGCCGGGCAACGTCGTGCTCCGCCCCGAGCTCCTCAAGGACCTCCAGGAGGGCGTCGGCGCCAAGTACGGCAAGGCCGCCCCGTTCGACTTCGTCTTCCACGGCGGCTCCGGCTCCACCGAGCAGGAGATCGCCACCGCGCTGGAGAACGGCGTGGTCAAGATGAACCTCGACACGGACACGCAGTACGCGTTCTCCCGTCCGATCGCGGACCACATGTTCCGCAACTACGACGGTGTGCTGAAGGTCGACGGCGAGGTCGGCAACAAGAAGACCTACGACCCGCGCAGCTGGGGCAAGCTGGCCGAGGCCGGCATGGCCAAGCGGGTGACCGAGGCTTGCGCGAACCTTCGCTCCACCGGCACCAAGATTAAGTAGCCGTACGTTTTTCACCGTCCCGCCGCGGTTGTTGCTCGCCGTGGCGCCTGCGGCGGGCGGGTGCTTGTCGGGTGCGGTGACGGACCTCCGGGGCCTTGTTCGTGGACTGCTTCGCTTTACGTCCACGAACAAGGCCCCTCCGGTCCGTCCCCTCCCGTGAGTGGGTGGAAGAACGGTGTGTGGGGGCGGGCGTCTGTGGGCGTCCGCCCTTCGTCGTGCGGGGGAGAGTCTGGGCGGGCAGGCTCGGGCTATGGGTGATGTGGGGCTGAGGTCCTCGCAAGGGCGGTGGGTGTTGCTGACCGCCGTGCTGGGGTCCGGGATGGCGATGCTGGACAGCACCGTCGTCAATGTCGCGCTGCCGCGGATCGGGCAGGACCTGCATGCGGATCTGGCGGTGCTGCAGTGGACGGTGACCGCCTATTTGCTCACCCTCTCCGCGCTGATCCTGTTGGGCGGGGCGCTGGGGGACCGGTACGGGCGGCGGCGGGTCTTCGTGATCGGGGTGGTCTGGTTCGCCACGGCCTCGCTGTTGTGCGGGCTGGCGCCGCAGGCGGGGGTGCTGATCGCGGCCCGGGCGTTGCAGGGGGTCGGCGGGGCGCTGCTCACGCCCGGTTCGCTCGCCCTGATCCAGGCGGTCTTCCGCCCGGGCGACCGGGCCCGGGCGGTCGGTGCCTGGTCGGGGCTGGGCGGGGTGGCCGCGGCGATCGGCCCGTTCGTGGGCGGCTGGCTGGTGGACGGGCCCGGCTGGCGCTGGGTGTTCTTCGTGAACGTCCCGCTGGCGCTGGTGTGCGTACCGGTGGCGCTGCGGCACGTCCCCGAGACCCGGGAGCGGGACGCGGAGGCGCGCCGCGGGTTCGACGTGGCGGGCGCGGTGCTGGGCGCGCTGGCGCTGGCCGGGGTGACGTACGCGCTGATCGCCGCGCCCGGCCGGGGTGTCTCGCCCGGGGTGGTCGTCCCCGCGGTGGCGGGTGTGCTGCTCGGGGTGGCCTTCGTCCGCGTCGAGGGGCGCCGTACGGACCCGATGCTGCCGCCCTCGATCTTCCGCATCCGGCTGTTCTCCGCGATCAACGCGGTGACGGTGTGCGTCTACGCGGCGTTCAGCGGCTTCTTCTTCCTGGCCGTTCTCCAGCTCCAGGTCGTCGTGGGCTACTCGGCACTCCAGGCCGGCGTCGCGCTGCTGCCGACCACGGTGCTGATGCTCCTGCTGTCCGCCCGCTCCGGTGAACTCGGCCAGCGCATCGGGCCCCGGCTCCCGCTCACCGTCGGGCCGGTGCTCTGTGCCGCCGGGATGCTGCTGATGGTCCGGGTGGGCCCGGGCGCCTCCTATCCGGCCGATGTGCTGCCCGCGCTGGTGGTGCTGGGCATGGGAATGGTGACGCTGGTGGCGCCGCTCACCGCGACCGTGCTGGCCTCGGTGGACGTGGACCGGGCCGGTCTGGCCAGCGGCATCAACAACGCGGCGGCCCGGGCCGCGGGCCTGGTCGCGGTGGCCGCCCTGCCCCTCCTGGCGGGCATGGGCCCCGAGGCGTACCGCTCGGCCGGCGAATTCGCCGCCACCTTCCGCCGCGCCATGCCCCTGTGCGCCGCCGTCCTCCTGGCCGGCGCCCTGATCGCCTGGCTGACGGTGCGCCCCGCGCCCCGCCCTTCCCCACTCACCAAGGAACCCTGCCACCCCGAATGCGCCTACCACTGCGGAGTGGCTTCGCCACCTTTGGACCCCGGCGACGAACCACACCGGCCCCCACCGACCTCCACTCCTCCCCCAACGGGAGGGGACGGGCCGGAGGGGCCGGTGTTTGGGACGTAAAGCGACAGCAGTCCCAAACACCGGCCCCGGAGGCCCGTCACCGCACCCACCACAAACCCAGCCCGCCGCATGGGGGTACCTCCCACGCCCTTTAGGCAGTGGGGGAGCAACGGCGAGACCACCCGCGGCGGGACGGCCAAGTGCGTAGGGGGCGCCGCAAAGCGCAACGACGAGCAACGACCACGGCGCTGCAGCCGAGTACGTGGGTTGAGGGAGACTAAGGGCATGCCCATTCACGAAAACCTGCTGGGGGGACCGCCCCCCACTCACCTCCCCGACGACCCCGGGCCCCGCGAGGCGCTCGCGGCCGGTACCGCGCCGGCCGATGTCGCCGCGAAGTACCCGACGTCCTCCCTCGCCTGGGCGCAGCTCGCGGACGACGCGTTCGAGGGCGGCCGGGTCGTCGAGTCGTACGCGTACGCCCGCACCGGCTACCACCGCGGTCTGGACGCGCTGCGCCGGGCCGGCTGGAAGGGCCACGGCCCGGTGCCGTTCGAGCACGAGCCCAACCGCGGCTTCCTGCGGGCGCTGCACGCCCTCGCCCGGGCCGCCGGGGCGATCGGCGAGCAGGACGAGTACGAGCGCTGCACGCAGTTCCTGAAGGACTCCTCGCCGACGGCCGCCCAGACCCTGGGCTGACCGCACCGCGACGCCGCGCCCGCGACGGGCGCCCGCTGGCCCGCCTGGCCCTCTGACCAGGCGGGCCTTGCACATGCCGGGGACCATTGCGGAAGATGCCCGGTGGGGACCGGGGCCCCCGTGCCGGAATCGGCAGGGGCGGACCGCTACCCGGAGTACGTTTCGAGGAGACAGCGATGTCCCACGAGGTAACCGGCGGGGCTCAGGAGCCTGAGACCCCGAACCTCGACTTCGCAGGTACCACCCCGTACGAGGACTACGTCCAGGCGGACGTCCTCACCCATCTCCAGCACCCGCTCTCCGACGATCCCGGCGAGATGGTCTTCCTGGTCACCACCCAGGTCATGGAGCTGTGGTTCACCGTCATCGTCCACGAGTGGCAGACCGCGGCCCAGGCGCTGCGCCGGGACGACCTGCCGGTGGCCATCGACGCGCTGCGGCGCTCCGCGTACGAGCTGGAGGCCCTGAACGCCGCGTGGAAGCCGCTGGCCAAGCTGACCCCGGCCCAGTTCAACGCCTACCGCAGTGCGCTGGGCGAGGGTTCCGGGTTCCAGTCGGCGATGTACCGGCGGCTGGAGTTCCTGCTCGGTGAGAAGTCCGCGTCGATGCTGGTGCCGCACCGCGGCGCCCCCCGCGCGCACGCCGAGCTGGAGAAGGCGCTGCACGAGCCGAGCCTGTGGGACGAGGTGCTGCGGCTGCTGGCCCGCCGCGGCCACCCGCTTCCGGCGGCCGTCACGGAGCGGGACCCGGCCCAGCGCTACGAGCCGGACCCGGCGGTGGAGGCCGTCTGGGCGGAGATCTACGCGGGCGACCAGGAGTCCGAGCTGGTCCGGCTGGGCGAGGCGCTGACCGAGGTGGCCGAGCTGGTCTGGCGTTGGCGCAACGACCATCTGGTCGCGACCCGGCGGGCGATGGGGGCGAAAATGGGTACCGGTGGTTCCGCGGGCGTCGCCTGGCTGGAGAAGCGGGCCCGCAAGAACGTGTTCCCCGAGCTGTGGACGGCGCGCAGCCATGTCTGAGACCCCCGAGACCCCCACGGCTCCCGCGTCCGGGAGCGAACTCGCCATACGTGCAACGGAGTTGGACGCCGCCGATCCGCTCGCCGCGGTCCGTGAGCGGTTCGTCCTCGACGACACCGTCTATCTGGACGGCAATTCCCTCGGCGCGCTGCCCCGCACGGTGCCCGGCCGGATCGCCGACGTCGTCGCCCGCGAGTGGGGCGAGCTGCGGATCCGCTCATGGACCGAATCCGGCTGGTGGACCGCGCCCGAGCGGATCGGCGACAAGATCGCGCCGCTGATCGGGGCCGGCCCGGGCCGGGTGGTGGTCGGCGACTCGACCAGCGTGAACATCTTCAAGGCCGTGGTCGGCGGCGTCCGGATGGCCGGGAAGGGCTGTACGGAGATCCTCGTCGACGCCACGACCTTTCCGACCGACGGCTACATCGCCCGGTCGGCGGCGCGGATGACCGGGCTCGCGGTGCGGCCGGTGGAGCCGGCCCGAATCGCCGACGAGGTCACCGAACGCACCGCGGTCGCGCTGGTCAACCACGTCGACTACCGCACCGGGCGGCTCAACGACCTGCCGTCCATCACCACGGCGCTGCACTCCGCGGGCGCGCTGGCCATCTGGGACCTGTGCCACAGCGCGGGCGCCCTGCCGGTCGGCCTCGACGCCCACGGCGTGGACCTCGCGGTCGGCTGCACGTACAAGTACCTCAACGGCGGCCCGGGTTCGCCCGCGTACCTCTACGTCCGCGAGGGGCTGCAGGAGCGGTTCGAGTCGCCGCTGCCGGGCTGGAACTCGCACGCCGACCCGTTCGCGATGGACCCGGGCTACGCCCCCGGCGACGGCATCGTGCGCGGCCGGGTCGGCACCCCCGACATCCTGTCGCTGCTGGCGCTGGAGGCGGCGCTGGAGGTCTGGGACGGGGTCTCCATGGACGACGTACGGGCCAAGAGCCTGGCGCTGACCGACTTCTTCCTGGAGTGCGTGGACGCCCATGTGCCGCCGGGCCGGGTCCGGTCGGTCACCCCGGCCGACCACCGGCAGCGCGGCAGCCAGGTGGCGCTGCAGTGCGCGGGTGCCGGTGAGGTGATGGACGAGCTGATCCGCCGCGGCGTGGTCGGCGACTTCCGCCACCCGGACGTGCTGCGCTTCGGCTTCACCCCGCTCTACACCTCCTTCGGGGACGCGGAGCGGGCGGCGCGGGTGCTCGGCGAGGTGCTGGGCGCGCAGCCGGACGCGGTGGCGCCCGGGGCCGTCGGATGAGCGCGGCGGACGAGGAGCCGGCGCTGCTGGGGCTCGCCCCGGTGGCGCCGGACCGCACGCTGGCCTACGGGCCGCACCCGGACCAGCTCGTCGATCTCTACGGCCCGTGGGGCGCCGCCGCCGGCCCACCGGTGGTGCTGCTGCACGGCGGGTTCTGGCGCGCGGCCTACGACCGGTGCCATCTGTCGCCGCTGGCCGCCTTGCTGGCCGGGCAGGGGCGGCCGGTCGCGCTCGTCGAGTACCGCAGGGTCGGTGCGGGCGGCGGCGCACCGGCGACCTTCGAGGACGTGGCGGCCGCCATCGAGGCCGTAGCGGCGCAGGAGCCCGGCGTCGGCGGTCCGGTGCTGGTCGGGCACTCGGCGGGCGGCCATCTCGCGCTGCTCGCCGCGGCCCGGCCCGGCACCCCGGTCGCCCACGTGCTGGCCGTCTCGCCGGTCGCCGACCTGGCGCGCGCCCATGAGCTGGGCCTCAGCGACGGGGCGGTGGCCGAACTGCTCGGACCGGCGCCCGGTCTGGCGGAGCGGCTGGCCGCCGCCGACCCGGTGCGCCATCCGCCGGCCGGCGTCCCGGTCACGCTCCTGCACGGCACCGACGACCCGGACGTCCCCCCGGAGCTCTCCCGCAGGTACGCCGCGGCGCACCCCGGCAGCGCCGAACTGCGGGAGCTTCCGGGCGTCGGGCACTACGCCCCGGTGACACCGGGCACCCCGGCCTGCGCCACGCTGTGCGGGCTGCTGCCGGAGCCCGTTCCGCGGTGATCCCCGGCACCGCGCCGACCAGGTAGTACTTGAGACGGACCCCGGCAGATCCCCTTTGGTGGGGACGCCCGGCGGTCCGTCTCTGCTTACCGTTGTCTGCGTGAACGAGAAGACCCAGTCGCAGGGCACCCTGCGCTCAGAGGCCCGGATAGCGCACGGTGCGCTGCACCGGCTGCGCCAGGACCTGTTCGTGGACGCCTTCGCCTTCCGCCCGATGCCGCCGCTGGAGGACGCCAAGGTGGCCCGGTGGGTCCCCTGGCTGCCGGAGCGGCTGCGGCACTGGGCGCGCTGGCTGCCGCACCTCATCGTGCTCGGCTTCGCGGTGCTCGTCTTCCTCGGGACCTTCGCCGTGAGCTACGACATCGGCCCGCTGCGGGGTCTGCTGGTGGCGGGCTACTGCCTGCTGGTGGCCGCCCCGCCCGCGCTGACGCTCTTCCGCCCGGTGGGTGCCTACTGGATCTCGCTGTTCGCGGTGGTCGTGGGGTGGTTCGCCACGTCGGCCTTCTCCCCGTACGGCAGTCCGTTCGGGCGGGAGGCCTTCCCCACCCACCTGGCCGTGATGACCCTGGTGGTGCTGCGCACCCGGCCGCGGCTGGCGGTGGAGATGTGGCTGGTCACCTTCGGTGTGACGACCGTGCTGTCGGTGTTCAGCGGAAGCGGTGCGGGCGACGTGCCGCCGGTGGCGTTCTTCTCCGGCCTGGTGCTGATCGCCGCCGCCGCGGTCCGCGCCTGGCGCGAGGAGCGCCGGACGGTCGTCGAGACGCAGACCGTGACCGCCGAGGAACGGTCCCGGCGCACCCTCCTGGAGGAGCGCGCCACGATCGCCCGTGAGCTGCACGACGTGGTGGCCCACCACATGTCCGTGATCGCCATCCAGGCCGAGGCGGCCCCGTACCGGGTCGAGAACACCCCGCCCGAGCTCGCCACGTCCTTCGCCACGATCCGCGAGAACGCCGTCGCCGCACTGACCGAACTGCGCCGCATCCTGGGCGTGGTCCGCTCCGAGGACCCGGACGCGTTCCGGGAGGTCGACCCGGAGGCCCCGCAGCCGACCCTGGCCAGCCTCGATTCGCTGCTGGACAGCGTCCGCGGCGCCGGGCTGACCGTCGAGGCGGTGATCACCGGTGCGCCGCGTCCGCTGCCGCAGGGTGTGGAGCTCTCCGCCTACCGGATCGTGCAGGAGGCGCTGAGCAACACGCTGCGCCATGCCCCGGGCGCCGACGCCCGGGTGGAGATCTCCTACGTGCTCGGCGGGATCGGCCTGCGGATCCTCAACGGCGCCCCGAGCCGGCTGGCCAAGCCCTCCCCGGGCGCGGGCCACGGCGTGCTGGGCATGCGCGAGCGGGTACAGATGCTGGGCGGCGAGATGACCGCCGACCACACCGAGGACGGCGGCTTCGAGGTCGCGGCGTTCATTCCGGTCGCCGCGTCCGAGGCCACCGCGAAGGGGGGTGCCGCATGATCCGGGTACTGATCGTCGACGACCAGGTGATGGTCCGCGAGGGGTTCTCCGTCCTGCTCAATGCCATGCCGGACATCGAGGTCGTCGGGGAGGCCGTGGACGGCCGCCAGGCGGTGCGGAAGGTCGCGGAGCTCAAGCCCGACGTGGTTTTGATGGACATCCGCATGCCGGAGATGAACGGTCTGGACGCGACCCGCGAGATCGTCGCCGCCGACGCGGAGGCCAAGGTCCTGGTCCTGACGACCTTCGATCTGGACGAGTACGTGTACCAGGCGCTGCGCGCCGGGGCCAGCGGCTTCCTGCTGAAGGACGCCTCGGCCGGTCAGCTTGCCGAGGGTGTGCGGATCGTCGCCTCCGGCGAGGCCCTGCTGGCCCCGACCGTCACCAAGCGGCTGATCTCGGAGTTCTCCCGGCTGGGGACGCCCCGCGCCCCCGCCCAGGAGCGCATCGCCGATCTGACGGAACGCGAGACCGAGGTGCTGGTACTGGTCGCCCAGGGCCTGTCGAACGGGGAGATCGCGGCCCATCTCGTCGTCGCCGAATCGACGGTGAAGACGCACGTCAGCCGCATCCTGGTGAAGCTCGGCCTGCGCGACCGCACGCAGGCGGCGGTCTTCGCGTACGAGGCCCGGCTGGTGACGCCCGGCGCCTGAGTTCCGCCCCCGTCCACAGCCTGTGGACGCGAGTACGCCGCCGGAGTCCGCTACAGCTCCGGCGGCGTACGTCTGTGGGGGGTGGTTTCACGTGAAACGGCGGCGTCCGGCTGGAAACAGCCGGGCGGGATCAGTCGATGTCGCGTCGGCGGAACCCGGCCAGGCCGGCGGCGAGGAAGACGGCGGAGAGCACCAGCAGCCAGACGAACGGGGCGGCGGTGGCTTCCGTGCCCGGGAGCTTGGGCAGGTGGCCGTAGGGCGAGAGGTCCATGGCCCACTGGGGGAGGTTCAGCGACGGTCCGATCCAGCCGAGCGCCAGGCAGCCACCGATCACCGCCCACACGGCCGTGGTGGCCCGGGGCAGCAGCCCGAAGGCCAGCACCGCCAGGCCGGTGAGCGTCCAGACCGCCGGCACCTGGGCGAGCGCGGCGCCCACCACCGGCCCCACCCGGCCGGTGTCGCCGACCGAGATGCCGTACGAGACGCCGAGCGCCAACCCGCCGAAGCCGAGGACGACGACCGTGCCGGCGTAGGCGACGGTCAGATGGCCGGCGGCCCAGCGGAGCCGGCCCACCGCACCGGCTAGCACCGGTTCGGCCCGGTCGGCGCTCTCCTCGCCGCGCAGCCGGAGCACCGCACCGGCCGCGTAGATCGCGGCGACCATGCCCAGGATGCCGACCATCGTGGCCAGGAAGGCGTCGGTCAGCCGCGCCTGCCCGCCCATCCGCTCGAAGATCTCGCGGGTCCGCTCGTTGCCGCCGACCAGGTCGGACGCGCCCTTCGCGATCCCGCCGAAGACCGCGCCGGCGCACACATAGCCGAGCGTCCAGCCGCCCAGCGTCGTCCGCTGCAGCCGCCAGGCCAGGCCGAACGGGCCGGCCAGCGAGCGCGGGGCCCGGGTCGGACCGGGCCGGGCGGGCAGGAAGCTCATGCCGAGGTCGCGACGGGCGGTCAGCGCGTATGCGGCGGCCACGGTGAGCGCGGTGCCCGCCAGGAAGAGCAGCAGCACCCACCAGCGCTCGTCGGCGTACGCCCGCAGGTTCTCCGCCCAGCCGAGCGGCGAGGCCCAGGTGAGCGGGGAGCCGGCGGTGGCGTCGGCGGCATCGCCCGCGCCGCGCAGCCCGAAGGCGAGGCCGAGCACCGCGCCGGTCAGCCCCTTCGCCATCCGGGCGCTCTCGGTGAGCTGCGCGGCGACGGCGGCCAGACCGGCGAACAGCATGCCGGTGCCACCGATGGCGAGCCCGAGGGCCAGCGAACCGGCGGCCGGCCGGCCGGACCGGGCGAGCCCGGCCGCGATCAGCGCGACGAGCACGGCGTTGGCGAGCAGCGCGGCCAGCAGGGCCGCGGTCAGTGGCGCCCGGCGGCCCACCATGGCCGCGGACAGCAGCTCCTGACGGCCCGTCTCCTCCTCCTCGCGGGTGTGCCGGACGACGATCAGCAGGCTCATCACCGCGGCCAGCACCGCCCCGAACCCGGCCATCCGCCAGGCGATCAGACCGCCGAGGGAGTCGCTGAAGACGGGGCCGTACAGCGCGCGCATCGAGCCGTTGGCGGTCATCGAGCCGGCCAGTTCGGCGCGCTCGGCGGCGGTGCCGTAGAGCGCTTCGAAGGACGAGCCCAGGCTCGCCACGACCAGGCCGAGGCCGAGCACCCAGGCCGGGATCATCACCCGGTCGCGGCGCAGCGCGAGCCGCAACAGGGCGCCGGTACCGGCGAGTTGGCGGGAGCGGGCGGTGCCGGCGGGCACCGCGGCGGCCACGGCGGTCATCGGGCGACCGCCGTCGCGTCGTGGTCGGCCCCGCCGCGCACGTCGTCCTGGTAGTGCCGCAGGAACAGCTCTTCCAGGGTGGGCGGGGTGCTGGTCAGGCTGCGCACCCCGGAGGTGCCCAGCGACCGCAGCACGGCGTCGAGCTTGTCGGTGTCGACCTGCAGCCTGACCCGGTGCCCCTGGACGTCCAGGTCGTGGACGCCGGGGAGCGCGGCCAAACCATGGGGAGGGCCCGCCAGTTCGGCGACGATCGACGTACGGGTCAGGTGCCGCAGCTCGCCGAGCGACCCGGACTCGACCGTCCGCCCCTTGCGGATGATGCTGACCCGGTCGCAGAGCGCTTCGACCTCGGACAGTACGTGGCTGGAGAGCAGCACCGTACGGCCGCGGTCGCGCTCCTCGATGACGCAGGTCTGGAAGACCTCCTCCATCAACGGGTCGAGCCCGGAGGTCGGTTCGTCGAGGATCAGCAGGTCGACGTCGGAGGCGAAGGCGGCGACCAGGGCGACCTTCTGCCGGTTGCCCTTGGAGTACGCGCGCCCCTTCTTGGTCGGGTCGAGCTCGAACCGTTCCAGCAGCTCGTCCCGCCGCGCCCGGTCGATCCCACTGCGCAGCCGCCCGTAGAGATCGATGACCTCGCCGCCGGAGAGGTTGCGCCACAGGGTGACATCGCCGGGGACGTAGGCGATGCGGCGGTGCAGGGCGACGGCGTCGTGCCAGGGGTCGCGGTCCAGGAGCCGGGCGGTGCCGCGGTCGGCGCGCAGCAGGCCGAGCAGTACGCGGATGGTGGTGGACTTCCCGGCGCCGTTGGGCCCGAGGAAGCCGTGTACCTCGCCGGCCTCGACGGTGAGGTCGAGACCGTCCAGTGCACGGGTCCGCCCGAAGGACTTGTGGAGACCGTCCACCCGGATCGCGGGAGCGGGAGCGATTGGCTTGGTCATGCTTTGGAAGCTACGCTAGTTTCACAAATTTGTGAAGTTAAGAAACCGTATAAAGTTGGGCGGGGTGGCGCTGATCAGGGGAGAGGATGCGGACATGAGCAATGCGGAACGTACGGCCGGCACGGACAGCGGCGACGGGCGGCGGACTGCCGACCCGCGCGCCCAGGAGGCGATCTCCCAGTTCGTCGAACGGTTCGCGGCCCAGATGGTGGACGCCGGGATGGCCCGCATGCCGGCCCGCGTCTTCGCCTGCCTGCTCGCCTCCGACTCCGGCGTGCTGACCTCCGCCGAGCTGGGCGAACGGCTTCAGATCAGCCCCGCCGCGGTGTCCGGCGCGGTGCGCTACCTCTCCCAGGTCGACATGATCAGCCGCGAGCGCGAGCCGGGCTCCCGCCGCGACCGCTACCGCGTGCACAGCGACCAGTGGTACGAGGCGCTGACCCGCCGGGAGAACGTCATCGCCCGCTGGGAGGGCACCCTGCGCGAGGGCGTGGAGAGCCTCGGCCCCGACTCCCCGGCCGGCCGCCGGCTCAACGAGACCCTGGTCTTCTTCGCGTTCCTGCAGAAGGAGCTGCCCGCCCTGCTGGACCGCTGGCGCGACCACCGCGACCAGCTGCGCGCCGGTTACGACGACGCCGACGGCTGAGCGGGGCGGCCCACGGCCCCACCGCTCCCCGCGGTGTGGTGAGCCTCACACCCGCCGACCCAGCTACCCCCGCCGACCCAGCTACCCCCGCCGACCCAGCTACCCCCGCCGCGGCAGCTGCAGCCGCCAGGCCCCCGGCTGCACCGTCCACGTACGGGTCCGCACCGGCCCGCCGACCACCGCGTCCGCCCGGTAGTGGAAGTCCGCGCCGGACACCGTCACGGCCCGCGCCCGGGCCCGTACCGGATGCCCGCCGCCCGGCCAGTGCACCACGACCTCGGCCAGCTCCCCGCCGCCGTCCCGGCCGTCCCCCCGACCGTCGCCGGCACCCGCGCCGCGCCCGGTCCCGGCCCCCGGCCACCCCGCCCCGGCCTGCCCGCCCGGCACCACCGACACCCCGCGCACCGGCCGGTCCAGGTCCGCCAGCAGCACCCCGTCCGCCTCGATCCGCAGCCGCTGCTCCGGCACCCGCACGCGCCGCCCGCCCGCCGCCCCGGCCTCCGCACGGGAGGCCCCCCAGAACCCGGCCGCCGGTGCCAGCAGCGCCAGCGCCGTCCGCGCGGTCCGGGCGGCCGGCCCCCACCACGGCCGGTGCCCATCGGCACCCGGCACCCCGGCCGGCGCCCCGTCCGCCCCGGCGGGCTCCGCACCCACCGCGCCCTCCGCCCGCTCCGTGTGCTCCGTGTGCTCCCCGGCATCCACCGGCCCGGCCGCACCCGGCACGAACACCCGGTGTCCCGGGCCGGCCGCCGTCCGCCGCCCGCCGTTCCGTCCGCCGTCCCGCCCGCACGGGATCCGCAGCCCGCCCAGCACGATCCCGCCGCTGTCGTCCGTCAGCAGGTCCATCGCCCGCTCCGCGCCGTCCAGCACCGTCCGCGCCGCGGCGACGGTGTCCTGCGGAACGCCCAGCGAGCGGCTCAGCGCCACCGCCGCCGGCGCCCCCACCGGGACCATCGACACCGGCACCCCGGCCAGCTCCCGCTCCTTGTGCAGCAGCCCCACGACCCGCAGCAGCGCCCGGTCGTCGCCGATCACCACCGGCCGCCGCTGACCCCGCCGGGCCAGCGCCCGCGCGAACTCCTCCGGCCCGTCCGGCAGGCAGATCTTCGCCCCCGAACCCCCCGCGCCCGCACACAGCACATCCCGCGCGATCCGGACAGACTCCCCGTCCGTACTGCGCGCGACCGGATCGATGACCACGAGCAGGGGGTACCCCCGAACGGAGTCCACGGGAGAGTGCCCAGAAGGCTGCGCCGACACCTCGGTCCTTCCTCAGGTAGCATCTCGGTGCAAGAGCCCCTTGCGCTATTGCGCCAGGGGCTTCGTCTATTCCGGGGCACCGGTTCGACGGCTGCAGCGATGACGGACGCGTGAACACGCGGGCGTCGCGCCATCCACGCACGTTGGACATGCCCCGCCCGGAAGGGGTGTACGCCTGTGCCCGCACTTGTGCTGCTCGGTGCTCAGTGGGGTGATGAGGGCAAGGGGAAGGCCACCGACCTGCTCGGTGGATCCGTCGATTACGTGGTGCGCTACCAGGGCGGCAACAACGCCGGCCACACGGTCGTCGTGGGCGACCAGAAGTACGCGCTGCATCTCCTCCCCTCCGGAATCCTCTCGCCGGGGTGCACCCCGGTCATCGGCAACGGTGTCGTCGTCGACCCGGCGGTCCTGCTCTCCGAGCTGAGCGGACTCAACGAGCGTGGCGTCGACACGTCCAAGCTGCTGCTCAGCGGTAACGCGCATCTGATCACGCCGTACAACATCACCGTCGACAAGGTGACGGAACGGTTCCTCGGCAAGCGGAAGATCGGCACCACCGGCCGCGGCATCGGCCCGACCTACGCCGACAAGATCAACCGCGTCGGCATCCGCGTCCAGGACCTCTACGACGAGTCGATCCTGACGCAGAAGGTCGAGGCGGCGCTCGACGTCAAGAACCAGCTGCTGACCAAGCTCTACAACCGCCGCGCCATCGAGGCCGGCCAGGTCGTCGAGGAGCTGCTCGGCTACGCCGACCAGATCAAGGGCTACGTCGCCGACACCACCCTGATCCTCAACAACGCCCTCGACGAGGACAAGGTCGTCCTCTTCGAAGGCGGCCAGGGCACGCTGCTGGACATCGACCACGGCACGTACCCCTTCGTGACGTCCTCGAACCCGACCGCCGGCGGCGCCTGCACCGGCACCGGCGTCGGTCCGACGAAGATCAGCCGGGTCATCGGCATCCTCAAGGCGTACACCACCCGCGTCGGCGCCGGCCCGTTCCCCACCGAGCTCTTCGACGAGGACGGCGAGGCCCTGCGCCGCATCGGCGGCGAGCGGGGCGTCACCACCGGCCGCGACCGCCGCTGCGGCTGGTTCGACGCGGTCATCGCCCGCTACGCGACCCGCGTGAACGGCCTGACCGACTTCTTCCTCACCAAGCTCGACGTGCTCACCGGCTGGGAGCAGATCCCGGTCTGCGTGGCGTACGAGATCGACGGCAAGCGCGTCGAGGAGCTGCCCTACTCGCAGTCCGACTTCCACCACGCGAAGCCGATCTACGAGACCCTCCCGGGCTGGTCCGAGGACATCACCAAGGCGAAGTCCTTCTCCGACCTGCCGAAGAACGCGCAGAACTACGTCAAGGCGCTGGAGGAAATGTCCGGCGCCCCGATCTCCGCCATCGGCGTCGGCCCCGGCCGCGACGAGACGATCGAGATCAACTCGTTCCTTTCGTAGGGATCGGCTGAATACCACCAGGGCCCGCGCACCGTCCGTCGAGGACGGGGCGCGGGCCCTTGTGCGTGCGGTCTGTTCCTCGTGTGCTCGAACGAGTGATCTGCGGCGGAATATGCCACAGGCACCGGCCAGCCTGGCAACACTGGCTTTCATCTCGAAAGGAGTGCAGCATGACGGTTATGGCCGAGCGCACGTCATACATGTCGGTGGAGGAGTTCGAGCAGATCGCCTCCGTCGCGCCCGAGACCGTCACGTTGGAGTTCATCAACGGACGGATCGGGGAGAAGCGCGTGCCGGACGGCGATCACGACACCATCATCATGTGGCTGCTCAGGCAGTGCATCCAGGCCCGCCCAGAGTGTGACCTCTACCCAACCGGCAGGGGCCTGAAGGTCGAGGAATACCGTAAAGGGCGAGCCCGCCCTGACGGCGTTCTGGCGCCGATCGGCCATTTCGCCGGAACGGGGGAGTGGTCCGACCCCGACGGTGTCCTGATGACCGTCGAGGTCACCTCGTACGACGGCGACACCGAGCGCCGCGACCGGCAGGAGAAGCCGGCCGCCTACGCTGCCGCGGGCATTCCCGTCCACCTCCTTGTGGACCGTGACCACTGTGAGTTGGTCGTCCACACCAACCCTGCGCCGGAGCAGGGTCGTTACCTCGACGTCCACCAGATCCCCTTCGGCACGCAGGTCACCCTCCCCGACCCGGTCGGATTCACCCTCGACACCGAGGCCTTGAAGAACTACGTCCACTGACGGCACGGGACGGGAGCCGGTTGTCTCCGGCGCTGGCGGATGTCGAATTCCGTGTGGCGGAACCTTCCCCGGGCGTAGAACGTAGAACCAGCACGAGCAGCACAGTCCGTTCGCCCGCGAAGGAGACCGTGTGATTCCCGCGTTACGAGCCCTCGCCCGCGCCGCCATGGCCGCGCGCCCGGTCCCGCTCGCCGACGTCCAGGCACGGGCCGAGCTCGGCACCCGCTTCGGCCACAGCTACCTCGTCCCGTTCGAGCTCTTCCCCGTCTTCGCCGCCGAACTGACCGACCGGCGCCGCCCCGGCGGCCCGTTCGCCGCGCTGTGCATCAACGGCCGTCGCTGGTTCCGCTACCGCTCGGTCCACTACGACACCCCCGACCTGCGCTTCTTCCACGACCACAGGACGGGCGACCGGCCCGGCTACCTGATCCGCGAGCGGCGCTACGAGGACACCGGGCAGCGGCAGTTCGAGATCAAGCTCAGGGGGCGGCGCGGCGAAACGGTCAAGCACCGGCAGCCGCTGCTGCCGGGCGCCCCGGCCCTCGGCCCGGCGGCCCGCGGTTTCCTGACCTCCGTACTGGACCGCAGCTACGGCATCGCCGCCCCCACCGACCTGGGCCTGGCCCTGGAAACGGAGTACACCCGCACCACGTTCGTCGCGGACGGCCAGCGGATTACGTGTGACGCGGCGCTGAGCTGCTGCGACCTGACGACCGGCCGCACGGTACGCGCCGACGGTGGCCTGATCCTCGTCGAGACCAGGACCACCGGCCGGCTTGCCACCGCCGACCGGCTGCTGCACGACCACGGCCTCCGGGCGGCCGACTTCACCAAGTACTGCGGCGGGCTGTCGGCCCTCCGCCCGGAGCTGACCGCCGCACCGTGGCGGACGGCCGTGCACACGGTCTTCCCGTCGACTACGGCCTGTTCGTGAACCCGTCCGCGCGGATGGCCCCGACGAACGCGGCCCAGGAGCGGGCGGGGAAGACGAGGGCCGGTCCGTGCGGGTCCTTGGAGTCACGGACGGGGACGATGCCGGGGAGGTCAGGGGCGACCTCTACGCAGTCGCCACCTTCCTTGTTGCTGTAGCTGGACTTTTGCCAAGCGGCGGCGCTCAGGTCCGGACGGAATGCGGTCAGCAAGGTAGGTCCCCTCCATCACGGCTCGGATCATGTCGAACGACATGTTTGGCGGCAAGGCCAGAGCCCGAACCTGATCGTAGGTGAGTGCGAACGACTTCACATCCTTCTGCTCCTCGATGAGTTGGCCGTACTCGGCCCCCTCGGTGTAAGCCACTTCGGACCCGTCCGGGAGTCTCAGAAGTGTGAGGGACCCACCCAAGGCGTCATGCTCCCCGCTACTGAACGGCAGCACCTGAAGCGTGACATGCGGCTCGTTCGCCGCGTCGAGAAGCCGCCTGAGCTGGTTTCGCATCGCGGTCGGGCCGCCGATGGGACGCAGGAGGACCGCTTCGTCCAAGACCACACAGAGATCGGGCCTGTCGGACTGCGTGAGCCGTGCTTGTCGCCCGAGTCGAGCCGCTACGCGTTCCTCCAACTGCGCGGGCCCTGTGAGAGTTCGACCTCTACGGAGAAGAGCGCGCGCGTAGTCCTCGGTTTGCAGCAGACCAGGCACGGTCTGTCCGGCGTAGGTCCTGATCGCCACCGCCCGCTCCGAAAGCTCTATGAACTTCCGCGACCAGTCCGGAAACGCCTCCCGGTAGACGTACGGCCACAGGTCGACAAGCAGGCCATCGGCGTTGAGGGCCGTGTCGAGGGCCTGCGCCAGCTTCAGCGTCGGCTTTGCGCCCGTCGTGCGTTCGATCTGGTTGATCCGCGTGCTGTGCGTATGCGCTCGTTTGCCGAGCTCGGACTGGGTGAGTCCGGCCGCGCCGCGGAGTCTGCGGACCCGCAGTCCGAAGAGGGCTGCCATGGAGGACGAGGGGTCAACTTCGTTGGCCAAAGGGTCACTTCCGTCCTTACGGCTTGAGAAGTAAGGAGCTACCACCTTCCGCAGCCTATGCCGCACCGCAACGATATGGACACGGAACGTAGTGATCCGCAACGACAGACCCCCGCGACCGTCGCAACCGGTCCGGGGGCATGGTCAACGCGCGCAATTGAGAGAGAACGTCGACATGTTTCAGCGTATTGCCCGCTGCCTCGCCCGGGTGGGGCTTCTCCGAACTCCCCGTCCCCAGGGGCGACATCGCGCCGAATGCGGCGGGCGGCACCGTGCCGTCACCGAGCCCCGGGCCCCGCGTGTGCCCCTCCGCCCCCGTCGACCGACGGTCGAGCTGCCCCTCGACGGCGACGCCTCCGCCCTCGTACGGCCCTACCTCCTCGCGCACGAGCAGCGGGAGCGGCGGGAGGCGCTGCTGCTCGCGACGTTCGGGGTCGATGCGCCCGGCCCGTACTGGATCCACGGTGTGGAGGTCGCCCGATGACCGGGGAGGCGGCGGGCGGGGCGACCGGCGGCAGCGGCCGGCCGCTGCCCCTCCGCATGTGTGTCCGGTGCGAGCGGATCACCGACGAGCCCGTCCTCGTCGCCGAGGTGCACGGCAACAGCGGGCCCGGGTGGAACGTCTACGCCTGCCCAGGGTGTGCCCCGCACGTGCCGGCCGCGCCGGATCCGCTGGTGGTGCTGGAGGCGCTGCTGCAGAGCCGGAGGGGCGGGCCGCGGCGGTGAGCGGGCCCACGGAGGCTCTGGAGCTTCCTCCAGGCCGTAGACAGTGTGTCCGTGGGCGTGGTGAGTGCCATACAGACTGTCGGTACAGCGCGCGAACCGTGATCCCTACGCTGGGGACGTTCGCCGTGCCGATCCCTCGGCGGACCCGAGCGACCCGATCCGAGGTACTGACCGTGACCACGACGCACCCCTCTTCCGCCGCCGATCCCGCCGCCGGGGCGGCCGTCAAGGCCGCCGACCGCGCCCACGTCTTCCACTCCTGGTCCGCGCAGGGCCTGATCGACCCGCTGCCGATCGCCGGCGCCGAGGGTTCGTACTTCTGGGACTACGACGGCAACCGCTACCTCGACTTCTCCTCCCAGCTGGTCAACACCAACATCGGCCACCAGCACCCCAAGGTCGTCGCGGCGATCCAGGAGCAGGCCGGGAAGCTGTGCACGCTCGCGCCCGGGTTCGCGGTGGACGTACGGTCCGAGGCCGCGCGGCTGATCGCCGAGCGCACCCCCGGCGACCTCGACAAGATCTTCTTCACCAACGGCGGCGCCGAGGCCGTGGAGAACG
This sequence comes from Streptomyces sp. NPDC048197, assembly GCF_043202395.1. Classification (NCBI taxonomy): domain Bacteria; kingdom Bacillati; phylum Actinomycetota; class Actinomycetes; order Kitasatosporales; family Streptomycetaceae; genus Streptomyces; species Streptomyces sp. NPDC048197. The sequence continues at coordinate 13,982 of NZ_JBIDAJ010000022.1, read as the reverse complement.
CCGTCCGGATGGCCCGGCTGCACACCGGCCGCGCCAAGGTGCTGTCCGCCTACCGCTCGTACCACGGCGCGACCGCCGCGGCGATCAACCTGACCGGTGACCCGCGCCGCTGGCCCTCCGACACCGCCTCCGCGGGCGTGGTCCACTTCTGGGGCCCGTTCCTGTACCGCTCGCCGTTCCACGCGGAGAACGAGCAGCAGGAGTGCGAGCGCGCGCTCGCGCACCTGGAGCAGACCATCGCCTTCGAGGGGCCCCAGTCGATCGCCGCGATCATCCTGGAGACCGTCCCGGGCACCGCCGGCATCATGGTCCCGCCGGCCGGCTACCTCGCCGGGGTCCGCGAGATCTGCGACCGCTACGGCATCGTCTTCATCCTCGACGAGGTCATGGCCGGCTTCGGGCGCACGGGCCACTGGTTCGCCGCCGACCACTTCGGCGTCACCCCCGACCTGCTCACCTTCGCCAAGGGCGTCAACTCCGGCTACGTCCCGCTGGGCGGCGTCGCGATCAGCGCCGAGATCGCCGCGACCTTCGAGACGCGTCCTTACCCGGGCGGGCTGACGTACTCCGGCCACCCGCTGGCCTGCGCCTCCGCCGTCGCGACGATCAACGCGATGGCCGAGGAGCGGATCGTGGAGAACGCCGCGGAGATCGGCGAGAAGGTCATCGGGCCGGGCCTGCGCGCGATAGCCGAGCGGCACCCGTCCGTCGGCGAGGTCCGCGGCCTGGGCGTCTTCTGGGCCCTCGACCTGGTCAAGAACAAGGAGACCCGCGAGCCGCTGGTGCCGTACAACGCGTCCGGCGCGGCCAACGCCCCGATGGCCGAATTCGCCGCGGCCTGCAAGCGCGGCGGACTGTGGCCGTTCGTCAACATGAACCGCACCCACGTCGTGCCGGCCTGCACGGTCACCGAGGCCGAGGCCAAGGAGGGCCTGGCCGCCCTCGACGAGGCGCTGACCACGGCGGACGCGCACACGCACTGAGGCCACGCCCGTAGTGCAGGGCGCCGGCGCGCACACCACCGCATGAGCGGCCGCCGCGCGGAGCGGCGCCCCGCGGCCCTCGCCTATGGTTGGCGGGGGCCGCTGCCACCCGCGGTCAGGGACCGCGAAGGAGACGCACACGATGGCCGCCGGCGGAGACAGCACAGTCATACGTCGCAGCACGCTGCGTCAGCAGATCGCCGACGCCCTGCGCGACGAGGTCCTGGCGGGCCGGCTGCCGTGCGGCCACCCGTTCACCGTCAAGGAGATCGCCGAGCAGTACGGCGTCTCCGCGACCCCGGTCCGCGAGGCGCTGCTCGACCTCTGCGCCCAGGGGCTGCTCGACGTCGAACAGCACCGCGGCTTCAAGGTCCACGCCTTCACCGCCGACGACTTCCGGGCCATGGTCGAGGCCCGCACCCTGGTCATCGAGGGGATCTTCCGCAGCGGCGCCCAGGAGGCGCTCGCGGCCACCCCCGCCGAGGTGCTGATCTCCATCCGGCGCCGCGCCGACGAGGCCGAGCGGGCCGCCCGGGCCGGCGACCTGGACGTGCTCATCGGCTACGACCTGCGGTTCTGGCGCGAGCTCGGCAACATCGTGAACAACGCCTACATCAGCGACTTCCTGGACCGCATCCGGATCCAGACCTGGATGTACGCGGTGCCGCTGCTGCGCCGCGCCCCGGACCTCACCAACCGCCTGTGGCAGGGCCACTGCGCCCTGGCCGACGCCCTGGTCCGGCGCGACCTGTCCACCGCCCAGCGGCTGATCGCCGAGTACAACGCGCACGCGCTGGCCCTGGTCCGTTAGCCGGTAACCGTCCGGTGCGCCCGCTCTCGTCGGATGGCGCCGCGGGCACTACGCTGTCCCGACTCGGCCGTAATGGGCCGCACCCCGTAGTTGTGCGTGCGCCGGTGTCCTAGTCCCCGACCGGAAGCGAGTCCTCACCCGTGGCATGTGACCTGTGGCTGGTACCCCTCGTCGATGTGCTGTGCCACAGCCCCGACAACCCGTTCTCCGAAGAGATCGCCGCCTACGACAAGGCCCTGACGGAAGCGGGACTGCCACCGGTCCCCGTCTTCAGCTACATGCCGGGCCTGTCCGGGGACGTCGCCCCCATCGCGGGCTTCGACTACGACGCACTGCACTTCCTGCGCCGCGCCTACCTGCTGCGGCTGTGCGGCCTGGAGGTCACCCCGGTCGACGAACTGGGCGGTGACTACGAGCAGTTGCTGGAGATGTTCGAGACCACCGCGCAGCAGTCCCACCTGGTCTGGCATTACGACCACGCGGGCGCGTACGTCCCGGTCGACTTCCCGCATCCGCTCGCCAACGACGAACTGCTGGAGGGCGGCGGTCCGCTGGGGTCCTCGCACGGTCTGCTGCGGGACCTGGAACTGGTTGCGCCATCCCTGGGTATCGATCCGGCCAATCCGCCGGCCGCGCCGGAGCCGCCGGCCGGGCCGACCTCTCTGGAGGAGCGGGCGGGCGCGGTGCCGATGGACGACGGCCCGTTCGCCCGGGAGCGCCATGTCTGGCTCGGCCTGCACGCGGCCGCGACCCGCAGCCTGGGCCAGGGCTCGATGATCGTCTTCAGCTGATCCTCGGTGAGGAGGGCGGGGCAGGCCCCCGGTCCTCCTCACCGCGGCGGTTCCGGCGGCCGCTGGCGCGGCATGTTCGGGCGGCCGCGGTGCGGCAGCGCGTACCGGCCCGGGGACCCGGGATGCTCCTGGCGGGGGGCCGCCCACGGCGTCATGGACTGGGTGGCCCGCGGCGCCGGGCCGGTCCGGAACTCCGCCATCCAGTCGGCCGTCTCGGTCCGCACCAGCTCACCGAGGTCCTCGTTGAACCGCCGGAGCAGCCCCAGACAGCGCTCGGCCGCCTCGCTCGCGGTGCCCTCCGTCGGGCCGAGCACCTCGCGCACGCCCTCCGACGCCCAGTCGAACTGCAGCGCCTCCAGCCGCCGGTGGATCGCCTGCGCCGTCGCCAGGTCCCGCATCCAGCCGGCCGTGACCCCGAAATACCGGTCGCAGCCCACGCACACCGCCGCCAGCAGCAGCGACAGACAACCCCAGGGCGCCCCGCCCTCCCACACCCCGGCCAGGTCCAGCAGCGGCAGCACCCCGCCCCCCGTGACCCCGGCCGCGGCGCCCAGCCGGAGCGCCCGGGCGCCGCGGCGCTTGGCCAGCCGGTCGTGCAGGTACCACTCGGCGGCGCGCAGCGCGCCGTCCTCGGTCCAGAGGTAGAGCGCGTCGAGGCGGTCGCCCGGCTCGCGCCAGCCGCCCGCCGGGAAGGCCCGCCCGGCGACGTCCCGGCGGGCCCGGCCCCGGACGCCGTACCGGCGGAGCGGGCGGCCCTCCTGCTGAGGGGGCCCCTCGGGCTGCATCTCCGGCTGACTCACCCGTGCACTCCCTCTCTGCGCGCTCTGCGGAACGGATACGAACGGTGCCTGCGACGGGGGCCCCTCCCAGGCCTTGCGGGCTGCGGGGGAGTACGGGAGGGCCGTCGCGCGCCGCCCCCTTCCTACCGCCGAACGGCTGGCCCCAGCTCCAAGATCACGCTATTTCCGCCCAGAAGTGGTGCGGGGTCGGGTAGGGGACGGCGCCGGATCTCACCCGAAAGAGTTGCCGCCGCGGCGACGGACGGTTTCCGGACCGCCCGTCCGCCGTCCGGCCGTCCCGGCCACTCGTCTAGGCTGCCTGTCGTGAAGGTCCTCGTCATCGGCGGCGGCGCCCGCGAACACGCCCTGTGCCGCTCTCTGTCCCTCGACCCCGACGTCACCGCGCTGCACTGCGCCCCCGGCAACGCCGGCATCGCCGAGGTGGCCGAATTGCACCGGGTCGACGCCCTCGACGGCCGGGCCGTCGCCGACCTGGCCGCGGGCCTGGCGGCCGACCTGGTCGTCGTCGGTCCCGAGGCCCCCCTGGTGGCGGGCGTCGCGGACGCGGTCCGCGAGCGCGGCATCCCGGTCTTCGGCCCGTCGGCCGACGCCGCCCAGCTGGAGGGCTCCAAGGCCTTCGCCAAGGACGTGATGGCCGCCGCGGCCGTCCCGACCGCCCGCAGCTACGTCTGCACCACCCCGGAAGAGATCGACGAGGCCCTGGACGCCTTCGGCGCGCCGTACGTGGTCAAGGACGACGGGCTGGCGGCCGGCAAGGGCGTCGTGGTGACCGACGACGTGGACACCGCCCGCGCCCACGCGCTGGCCTGCGACCGCGTGGTCATCGAGGAATTCCTCGACGGGCCCGAGGTCTCGCTCTTCGCGATCACCGACGGCGAGACCGTCGTCCCGCTCCAGCCCGCCCAGGACTTCAAGCGCGCCTACGACGGCGACGAGGGTCCCAACACCGGCGGCATGGGCGCGTACAGCCCGCTGCCCTGGGCCGACCCGAAGCTGGTCGACGAGGTCATGGCGAGCGTGCTGCAGCCCACCGTCGACGAGCTGCGCCGCCGCGGCACCCCGTTCTCCGGTCTGCTCTACGCCGGCCTGGCGATCACCTCCCGCGGGGTCCGGGTGATCGAGTTCAACGCCCGCTTCGGCGACCCGGAGACCCAGGTCGTCCTGGCCCGCCTCAGGACGCCGCTCGGCGGGCTGCTGCGGGCCGCCGCCACCGGCAACCTCGCCGCCCTGCCGCCGCTGCGCTGGAGCGACGACGCGGCCGTCACGGTCGTCATCGCCTCCCACAACTACCCGGACACCCCGCGCACCGGCGACGTCATCGAGGGCCTGGCCGAGGTCGCCGCGCAGGACGCCCCCGACGCCTACGTGCTGCACGCCGGCACCAAGCTCGACGAGGCCGGCGCGGTGCGCAGCGCGGGCGGCCGGGTGCTGTCCGTCACCGCCGCCGGCGCCGACCTCGCCACCGCCCGTGAGCGCGCCTACCGGGCCGTGGACCGGATCTCGCTGGACGGCTCCCAGCACCGCACGGACATCGCCGCCAAGGCCGCCGCGGAGGCCCCGGGCGCCTGAGACGCCCGCGCCGTGGGCCCCGCACCCCCGGGCCCACGGCGCCCCACCGCCGGTTCCCGGCTTTGCCCAAAGCCATTCCATCGAGTGACCACGCCAGATTCCGGCTGACGTGACGGAGCCCCCCAACTAGGGTGCCGCGCAAGCGTCCTGCCGCCGCTGCGCCCGCTACCGGTGCGGTGGCCACAGGGACGTCCGGCAAGTGGCTCACCGGCATTGCGATGTCAGTGGCCGGTGCCAGAGTGGTGGTGAGTGAGCTCGCTCGCACCACAACGCGCAATGTTCGAAGGCGTCCGTCCACTGTTCTCTCCGTCCGGCTCCATCAGGACAGCAGGGGGTGTACAGGCTCGTGGCAAGTCCGGAAACAGGCGTCCTGGCGGCGCGTGCCCGTGCCCTCGCCGTGCTGCGGATCCGCGGCGCCGCGCTGGCCGTGGCGCTGCTGCCCGCGGCGGTGGCGGTGGTGCTGGCCGTCGGCCGGGCGACCGGCCGTCTCGGCGCGGGCTGGGACCCGGCCGGCTGGGTGGCCGGCGGCCTCGCGCTGGTCGGCCTGCTCCTGGCCGCGTTGGTCGGGGCCGTGGTCGCGCGTGCCCGGCCGGCGCTCAGCCCCTCCGTGCCGATCGCCGAGGAATCCGCCCCGGACCTCTACCGCCTCGTGCGTGACCTGGCCGACCGGCTGGAGGTCCCCGCGCCCTCCGCCATAGCCCTCACCCCGGACTGCGACAGCTGGCTGGAGGACCGTACGCACCGCGCGCACGGCCCGCCCCGCGGCGCCGGCGGGCCCGAGCCCGGTGCCGGGCGCCGGTCCGCCGAGGCCCCGGTCCTGGTGATCGGCTCGCCGTTCCTGTGGTGGATGCGGGTCGCCGAGCTGCGTGCCCTGCTGGCCCCCGTAGTGGCCGGCACGGGCCCGTCCGCGCATCCGGACATAGCCGCCGCCCGCCGCTTCATCCGCGGCCTGGACGCCGCCGTCGCGGTCGCCGCCCGGGCCCGGGGCCCGCTGCGCGGCCCGGCGCTCCGCTTCGTCGGCAAGGTGGCCCGGCTGCTGCTCCGCGCCTGCCGCGAACACGCCACGATCATGGAGCGGGCCGTCGCGGCCGCCGCCTCCGAGCGCGCCCAGACCGTCGACTACGGCCTGCGGATCGTCGCCCAGGAGCAGGTCGGGCTGGCCTACGCGGGCTGGGACCGACTGCTGACCCGGGTCGCGCTGCCCGCCTGGCGGATGGGCCGCTGGCCGTCCCGCCTGGACGCCGGCGTGGTCTCCGCGCTCACCGAGCTCTCCCGCCGCGACCGCCTCGCCGACGGCTTCGCCTCCCGGCTGGGCGAGCGCCCGGCCTGCGACCTTCTGGAGGAGCCCGGAGCCATCGACCGCGCCGCCTCCCTGCTGGCCGCCCGGCTGTTCCACGGCGGCCCGGCCGAGACCGGGCCCGACTGGTCCCCGGTCGGCTGGAACCAGTACCCGGAAGAGGTCGTGGACCGGAAGTGGCGCCTGGAGGCCGCCCGCCTCCACCGCGTCCTCGACGACCTCCCGGCCCCGGCGCTCGGCCCCGCACCGGCCCCGCCCCCGGTGGAGCCGTCCCCCGCCCCGACCTTCTCGTACGCCGGTGGCCCGGCCGGTCCCCCTGCGGGGCGCGGCGGTCCGGCGGACCACCGGCCCGGCGACGGGCGCCCCGGCGGCCCGCCGTCCGCGCCCACCGCGCCGCCGGGCCCGACGCTCGACCGGGTCATCGACCGGCTCGCCCATGACGCGCACGCCGGCGACCTGGTCGCCGCCCGGCTGGGCGCGGAGGTCGAGCGCGAGGAGCGCGAGGAGGCGGCCCGGCAGGCCGCCCGCGGCAGCCTGGCCGAGGACGCCGCGGCGGGCGTGGCCTGGGGCGACGGCCTGGCCGAGGGCGGCCTGCCACTGTTCCCGCTGCAACCGCCCCGGACGGGCCGGGAGCTGCTCGCCGACCACGTCACGGCCATGGTCTGCTGCGCCGCCGTGGACACCGCCGGCGCGGTCCCCGGTCTGGACTGGCTCGACGGCCCGGCGCTGCTGGTCGACGGGGCCCGCCGGGCCGACCTGGGCAGCCCGGTGCTCAGCCTGGTCGACGACGGCGACGCGGGCCCGCTCCGCGGCTGGCTGACGACGGTCGGCGTGCGCCCGGAGAAACCGGTCCGCCTGGTATGACGCGGGGCCGTGCAGGGCCTCGCCGCACCGGGCAGGGCCTCGCCGCTCCGGATGGATGCGCTGCCCGGCGCTGACGGGCGGCTGACGCGACCGGATCGCCGGCCGCACACCTCCAGTTCGTGATTCGGAGCCAAAGGCATCTAAATTCACGACGAAGGGTGACGAAGCAAGTGCGTAATGTGATGTGCTGGGGGATGGCCGGGTTCACCCAGCCGGACGCAACACCGGCCCGATCGGCCGCCGCCGGTGGGGGACGCGGGAGGGGAGTGGAAGGTGGCGACGGAACAGATCAGGCGCTGGGAGTCGGGCGCCCTCGCCCACGCGGTCACGGACCCGTTCGGCCAGGGCCCGCTGCCCTGGCTGCGCGGCAGCGAGAACTACTTCGAATCCGGCCGCATCATCCCCTGGTACGTCGACCCCGCCGTTGCCCAGGGCGATCTGCGGGTGCCCACACCCCGCAAGATCAACGGCCCGCGCACCGCCGATGACGTCCACGGCCAGATCAAGGGCTTCGCCAATACCGGCGCGGTGGCGCCCGGCGAGGCCATCGACTTCCGGGTGTCGGTCGACCCGCCCCAGCCGTTCAGCATCGACGTCTACCGCATCGGCCACTACGCCGGCACCGGTGCCTCCAAGATCACCACCAGCCCCCGGCTGTCCGGCATCGTCCAGCCGCCCCCGATGGCCGCCGGCCGCACCGTCTCCTGCCACCACTGGTGGCAGTCCTGGCGCCTCCAGGTTCCCGCGTACTGGCGGCTCGGCGCCTACGTCGCGGTCCTGACCACCGCCGACGGCTGCCGCTCCCACATCCCCTTCACGGTCCGCGACGACCGCGCCGCCGACCTCCTGCTGCTCCTGCCCGACATCACCTGGCAGGCGTACAACCTCTTCCCCGAGGACGGCCGTACGGGCGCCAGCCTCTACCACGCCTGGGACGAGAAGGGCGCGCTGCTGGGCGAGCAGGACGCCGCCACCACCGTCTCCTTCGACCGCCCCTACGCCGGCGCCGGCCTCCCCCTCCATGTGGGCCACGCCTACGACTTCATCCGCTGGGCCGAGCGCTACGGCTACGACCTCGCCTACGCCGACGCCCGCGACCTGCACGCCGGCCGGGTCGACCCGTCCCGCTACCGCGGCCTGGTCTTCCCCGGCCACGACGAGTACTGGTCGGTGCCGATGCGCCGCACGGTCGAGCTGGCCCGGGACACCGGCACCTCCCTGGTCTTCCTCTCCGCCAACACCATGTACTGGCAGGTCGACCTCGCCCCGTCCCCCTCGGGCAGCCCCGACTCCCTGCTCACCTGCCGAAAACGCCAGGGCCCCGGCCGCCCCGCCCTGTGGCGCGAGCTGGGCGACCCCGAGCAGCGCCTGATGGGCATCCAGTACGCCGGCCGGGTCCCCGAGCCGGCCCCGCTGATCGTCCGCAACGGCGACCACTGGCTCTGGGAGGCCACCGGCGCACACGAAGGCGATGAGCTCCCCGGCCTGGTCGCCGGCGAGGCCGACCGCTACTTCCCGCGCACCAGCCTCCCCGACCACACCCGCCGCATCCTGCTCGCGCACTCCCCGTACCGCGACGGTGAAGGCACCCGCCGCCACCAGGAGACCTCCCTCTACCGCGCCCCCAGCGGCGCCCTGGTCTTCGCCTCCGGCACCTTCGCCTGGTCCCCGGCCCTGGACCGCCCCGGCCACGTCGACGAACGCATCCAGCGCGCCACCGCCAACCTCCTCGACCGCATCTGCAAACGGGACTGACGGGGACCCGTGCCGCGCCCCGGCCCCGTACACGACCGGGGCGGGCCCGAAGGCCCGCCCCGTTGCGAGGTCCGTGGTCGTCTCAGGCGTCCTCCGCCCTGGTGGTGGGCAGCAGCTCCCGGATGTCGTGCGGCAGTGAGTGGCTCAGCCGCTCCATCAGTTCCGGGGCCAGCGCGGCGTCCAGCACCTCGAAGACCGCCGCCGCCTCCTGCAGGGCCGCCTGCTCGGAGACCCCGCCGCGCCAGGCGACCCGCGCGGCGAAGACCGTGAGGTCGAAGCGCTCGCCGTCGCCGGGAGCGGCCGCCCCGCCGGGCCGTTCCGCCGAAGGCCCGGCGGACCTCCCGGCCTGCTGCGGCTCCCGGGTCAGATGACCTGCCAGTTCGTGCGGCAACTGCGCCGCGATGTGCCGGGCCAGCCCGGCCGGTACCCGCTCGGCCACCGTCTCCAGCGTCGAGCGGACCGCCCGTTCTGCCGCGCCCCGGTCCGGCAGTGAGGCGCGCTCCTGCACCAGAGCGAGGAACTCGTGATGCTGCATGGTTCTGCCTCCCTTCCCAGCCGTCGCCTACCCGGGGCACGCGCCGCCCACCACGGGCGGGGTGGTTCAGCTCTCCTTGCCGATTTCCTTGCTGACCTCCGCCGGGGAGGGATATTCCTTCGCCGGCAGCTTCTTCAGCGCGTCCATGATGTCCTTGCCGGCGCCGTGGCGACCGGCCTCGTTGACGATCTCGTCCTTCGAAGCGGGGTACTCGACGCCGCCGAGGCACTTCTGCATTTCGATGGGGTTCACCTTCATGCGGGGAGGGATAACCGCTCCCGCGCGGCCCGTACCGCCTCCGCCCGCAATCCACCTCAAGAGCTCAACCGGCCGCCGGCCTGCCCCGCCCGCCAGAGCGCCCCTTTCTTCCGGGTTTGTCGTCACCGGACGCCGGGAACCCATCGACAGATCCCGACCTACGGCCGACTTTCAGGAGGCATGTCATGGCGGAGTCCGGACCCGTGAGCGACACGCTCTGGAACGAGTTCCACGCCCTGGTCAATATGACCTCGCGCGAGCTGCAGGACTGGCTGAGCACCGACGCGGCGGGCGAGGAGACCGAGGAGGTCCCCGACCGGGCCGGCAAGCCCACCGGCCGCCGGGTCCTGGGAATCCTGGGCAAGCGCCGCACCGACCTCACGGAGGACGACGCGCGGATCATGGAGCGGGTCTGCGACACCATCCGCTCCCAACGGGACGCCTCCCGCGACCCCCAGGCCGGCGGCGACTCCTGGCGCCACGGCCTGATGAGCATCGGCCACGACCCCCTCAAGCCGGCCTAGACGAGCACTCCCACCCCTGCGACATCGCCGTACCTCGGCGTACGGGAGAATCGGTACGACTCCTGGATCAACCTACGCGGAGGAAGCGTGTCCGGTTTTGTAGAAAAGCCTGAGCCCGTGGAGGTCCCGGGGCTCACCCACCTCCACACCGGCAAGGTGCGCGACCTCTACCAGAACGCCGCCGGTGAGCTGATCATGGTCGCCAGCGACCGCATGTCCGCCTACGACTGGGTGCTGCCCAGCGAGATCCCCGACAAGGGCCGGGTGCTCACCCAGCTGTCCCTGTGGTGGTTCGACCAGCTCTCCGACCTGGCCGCCGACCACGTGCTGTCCACCGAGCTCCCGCCCGGCGCCCCGGCCGACTGGGCGGGCCGCACCCTGGTCTGCAAGTCGCTGCGGATGGTCCCCGTCGAGTGCGTGGCCCGCGGCTACCTCGCCGGCTCCGGCCTCGTCGAGTACCGCCGGACCCGCACGGTCTGCGGTCTGGCGCTCCCCGAGGGCCTGGACGACGGCTCCGAGCTCCCCGCTCCGATCTTCACCCCCGCAACGAAGGCCGCGGTCGGCGACCACGACGAGAACGTCTCCTACGAGGAGGTCGCCCGCCAGGTCGGCGCCGAGACCGCCGCCCACCTCCGCCAGCTGACCCTGGGCCTCTACGCCCGGGCCCGCGACATCGCCCGGGAACGCGGACTGATCCTGGCGGACACCAAGTTCGAGTTCGGCTTCGACGGCGACACCCTCACGCTGGCCGACGAGGTCCTCACCCCGGACTCCTCCCGCTACTGGCCCGCCGACCAGTGGCAGCCCGGCCGCCCCCAGCCGTCCTTCGACAAGCAGTACGTCCGCGACTGGCTGACCTCGCCCGCCTCCGGCTGGGACCGCACCGCCGAACAGCCGCCGCCCGCCCTCCCGCAGGAAGTCATCGAGCGCACCCGCGCCAAGTACATCGAGGCGTACGAGCGCCTCACCGGCCTGAGCTGGTCGTAACGGCCGCCGGGCACCCAGCCGGACACAAAAGGGGAGAGCCCCCGGTCACCGACCGGGGGCTCTCCCTCTGTGGAGCGGACGACGAGGCTCGAACTCGCGACCTCAACCTTGGCAAGGTTGCGCTCTACCAACTGAGCTACGTCCGCATGCTCCGTGCCGAGCTCCTGTTCCCAGTCGCTCACCGCGCGGTGCGGGGTCCACTATAGCCAACCCCGAGGGCTTCCCAGGACCGCCACCGAAGGCCGGGTGCCCCTGCGCCCGGCCCCCGGCCATCGCCGACGGCGACAGACGCGCGCCGGACCCCGGCGCCCCCGAACACCCTCTCCCGCCCCCCTCGACACCAACTCCCCAGCCGGCAAAACCGCTTCCGGCAAGAACGGCCCGAGGAAGAGCCCAAACCCTCTCCGCATCCGCTCCGTCGGCCGGGCCCGGAAGCTGGAAAACGATCTGTGGGCCGGATCTTCTCCGGATCTTCCCTCTCGATCACTCGCCCGTGACATCCATCACGCCAATTCCCGCAGATCACGATTCCGGGCGGCGGTGGGAAATGCAGAAGGCCCCGGTCACAAGGACCGGGGCCTTCATTCTGAGCGGACGACGAGGCTCGAACTCGCGACCTCAACCTTGGCAAGGTTGCGCTCTACCAACTGAGCTACGTCCGCAGGCATCCACTCGGCTTTCACCGGTGGCGCGACAGCTACTCTACCTGATCCAAAGGACTGGTCGAGACTGTCAGAGCGGGTGACAGGGATTGCACACTGCGCCTCCCCCTTGGAAAGGGGGCGCTCTACTACTGAGCTACACCCGCGTGACTCCTCGGGGCCCGGCCTTTCGGCCTCGCCCCTCGGCGTGCTCCAGACTCTAGCTGATCAGTAGGGGTGCTGTGCAAGTCGGCTGCGCCCGGGCCGGCGGACGCCGGCAAGTCGGTTAGTGGTTCGCCGCGTTGAAGGCCTCGTAGACCTTCTTGGGGATCCGGCCGCGCGGCGGGACGTCCATCTGGTGCGAGCGGGCCCAGGCACGGACGGCGGCCGGGTCGGGGGTCACCGCGGTCCGGGTGTAGGCCTTGCCGGACTTGGCCCGCTTGCGGCCGGCCTCGACGAAGGGAGCGAGGGCGCCGCGCAGTTTCTTCGCATTGGCGGGATTGAGGTCGATCTCGTACGACTTCCCGTCCAATCCGAAGGCGACCGTCTCTGCGGCTTCTCCTCCGTCGATGTCATCGGAGAGCGTTACTACTACGCGCTGCGCCACGGATATCGGTCCTTTCGTGGAGCGACCCCGTGTTGACGTGGGGTGATGCTCCGGATCCGGCTGATTGGGATCAATGCTTTTTCATTTGTACAGCGATGGGCATTGCATTGTGAAGCCCAGTTAATTTCGTCAGCGTGTCTTCCCGCAATCCGGCCTCCGGATCTTTTCGAGGATTTTCCCTGGGGGGCACTCCGCCCGATACCGCACCGTGATCGGGCAGGCAGGATATCTATGCGCGTAGATTTTCGAACACGGTACTGTGATGTCACCGCCTTACGCACCACACCACCGGGAGTGCCAGTGGCACGCGTCGTAGTCGACGTCATGCTCAAGCCGGAGATCCTCGACCCGCAGGGGCAGGCGGTGCAGCGCGCACTGCCTCGTCTGGGTTTCGAAGGGATCGCCGATGTCCGTCAGGGCAAGCGATTCGAACTAGAGGTGGAGGGACCGGTCGATGACGCCGCCCTCGCCCGGGTCCACGAGATGGCCGGGACGTTCCTCGCCAACACCGTCATTGAAGACTTCACCGTGCGGGTCGAGTCATGACCTCGCGTATCGGTGTGATCACTTTCCCCGGCACGCTCGATGACCGCGACACCCAGCGCGCGGTTGCTCTGGCGGGCGCCGAGGCGGTGCCGTTGTGGCACCGTGACAAGGACCTCAAGCAGGTCGACGCCGTGGTCCTGCCCGGCGGGTTTTCCTACGGCGATTACCTGCGCGCCGGAGCGATCTCGCGCTTTTCGCCGGTGATGGAGACCGTCATCGAGCAGGCGAAGGCCGGTCTTCCCGTCCTGGGTATCTGCAACGGGTTCCAGGTGCTGACCGAGACGCATCTGCTGCCGGGCGCGATGCTGCGCAACAACCATCTGCACTTCATCTGCCGGGACCAGAAGCTGCGGGTGGAGAACGACGCCACGGCCTGGACCGCGGACTACGAGGCGGGGCAGGAGATCTCCATCCCGCTGAAGAACATCGACGGCCGGTACACCGCAGACGAGCGCACGCTCGACGAGTTGGAGGCGGAGGGCCGGGTGGTCTTCCGTTATCTGGAGGGCAACCCCAACGGTTCGTTGCGTGACATTGCCGGCATCACGAATGCGGCGGGCAATGTGGTCGGCCTGATGCCGCACCCCGAGCACGCGGTGGAGCCGCTGATCGGGACCGGCCGGACCGACGGCCTGGGATTCTTCACCTCGATCCTGAAGAAGCTGGTGGGCGCCTGATGACTCTCGACACTGTCAAGCACGCCACCGAGTCCCCCGAGGCCGCCCAGCCGTGGGCCGAACTGGGGCTGAAGGAGGACGAGTACGCGCGGATCCGGGAGATCCTGGGTCGCCGTCCCACCGGGGCGGAGCTGGCGATGTACTCGGTGATGTGGTCCGAGCACTGCTCGTACAAGTCCAGCAAGGTGCATCTGAAGCAGTTCGGGGAGAAGGCCCCCGAGAACGATGCGCTGCTGGTGGGCATCGGTGAGAACGCCGGTGTGGTGGATGTGGGTCAGGGTTATGCGGTGACCTTCAAGGTCGAGTCGCACAACCACCCCTCCTACATCGAGCCCTA